>NZ_JACSOE010000043.1:0-39802 GCF_014349115.1 Alteromonas sp. BZK5
GTCTTGCTCCTACGTCAAGCACAACCGCCACACTGGTTATGGGTGATGCGCTTGCGGTAGCACTGCTCGACCAAAAAGGTTTTACCTCAGATGACTTTGCGCTTTCGCACCCAGGCGGTAGTTTAGGCAGAAAACTTCTGCTTAAAGTTAGCGATATCATGCTAAGCGGCAGTGATATCCCCCTTGTCCATGCCAGTGCTTCTGTCGCTGACGCACTGCTGGAAATATCTAAAAAGGGATTGGGTATGACAGGCGTGATAGCGGCAGACGGTACGCTGACAGGCGTCTTTACGGATGGCGACCTACGACGAATTCTCGATGCCCGCGTAGACGTACACAGTGCGACAGTAGAAGAAGTAATGACTAAAGGCGGCAAGACTACCACCGCAGGTCAGCTGGCTGTAGAAGCCCTGAATTTGATGGAAACCCATAAAATTAGTGCGTTAATGGTTACTGACGATAAGCGCAAACCTGTTGGGGCTTTTAACATGCATATGCTACTAAAAGCAGGAGTGCTTTAAATGACAACCACCTTGTACACGGAAATAAATGACTCGCTTTTCGCAAAACTAGCCAAGATAAAGTTGCTGGTATGCGACGTTGATGGTGTGTTCTCAGATGGCCGAATTTACTTAGGTAACGACGGTGAAGAACTTAAAGCATTCCATACCCGTGATGGATATGGTGTAAAAGCGCTAGTGAGCAATGGAGTGAATGTCGCGGTTATTACTGGACGTCGCTCTGCCATTGTTGAAAATAGAATGAAGGCACTGAATGTTGCACATATAATTCAAGGCGAAGAGAATAAAGCAGACGCGCTTAGCGACCTGATGAAGCGCCTTGAGTTAAACACTGACGAAGTGGCTGCGGTAGGTGATGACATGCCAGATACGGGTATGTACAAGCACGTTGCGGTTAAAATTGCGGTTGCCGATGCCCATCCTTACGTAGCCAAACAAGCAAACTGGATTACAACCCTTCCCGGTGGGTTTGGCGCGGTCCGAGAAATATCGGATACCATTTTGCAGGCCAAAGGGGTAGCAAATGAGATTTTTGGAGCTAGTGTATGAGCCTGTTTGGCTTTAATCGCTTAGGATTAAGTATATCGGCGCTATTTATTTTGGCGATGCTGATGTACATCCCTACGTGGATGGAAGAGCAGCCTGAAACGCAGGGGAATCGTGAAAACGATGCGCTAAAGCCCGCCTACAAAGCAAAAAATCTTACCACTACGCTGTACAATCAAGACGGTGAGTTAAATCACAAAGTATTTGCAGAGTCGATGGAGCATTACGACCAGCTTGGCTTTGTATTGTTTCAGCAACCTAAATACACCCTTTATACAGAAAACGCGTCATCACCATGGGTGGTAACCGCTGATGAAGGTACACTATACAATAACGAGCTAATCCAGCTGGAAAACCAAGTTAATATTGAGAACCAAACTGGCGATGACTTTGTCAGAAGTATATCGACCGAGTACATTCAAATTAATTTAGAAACCAAGCAAATGACATCTGACCAACCCGTTGAAATACTGGGCACCCAATATGTCATTTTAAGTAATGGGTTTAACGCGAATTTACGCACACAAGAATACGAGCTTTTAGATCATGTACAAACCACTTATTCCCCTAGCAACTAGTTTATTGCTTGCCATCGCTAGCGGTGCGGTACACGCCAGTGAAGATGATTTTTCGCAGCCCATAAAAATAGGCTCGAACACCCAGTTTATCGACGGTAAAAATAAAACCGCGTTGTACAAAGACGACGTACTCATAACTCAAGGCTCTTTGGTTATTGAAGCTGACGAAGTGGAAGTAATTGCCACTGACGGTGGTGGTCGTGAAATATTTATTGCTAGAGGAAAGCCTGCAAGCTATTCCCAGCAATTGGAAGACGGCACGCCAGTTTCGGCAAAAGCTAATGAAATACGCTATGAAGTGGTGAACCGAACGATTTCTCTTGCCGGAAACGCAGAGTTGAAACAAGACACCAGTAAAGTACAGGGTGACAACATCACGTTCGATATGATTACCGAGCAATTGCTAGCGACTGGCGGCGCAGGTAAGGATGGTGAGGGTCGAGTGACCACAGTATTCACACCTGAGACCATTCGCAAAACTTCGTCTAAGAAAGACAAAAAAGACAACGAGGGCAATGAATAGCAATGGCAACTTTGAGCGCTAAAAATCTTGCTAAGGCTTACAAGTCACGACAGGTTGTTCGAGATGTAAGTCTGTCTGTCTCAACGGGTCAAATTGTTGGTCTTCTTGGCCCAAATGGCGCTGGTAAGACCACCACATTCTACATGATTGTTGGTTTAGTGAATCTGGATAAAGGCAAGATTGAAATCGACAACAATGAGCTAACTCATCAGCCCATGCACGAGCGCGCACGCCGCGGAATTGGCTACCTACCGCAGGAAGCCTCTATTTTCAGAAAGCTCACAGTGCATGAAAATATCATGGCCATTTTGCAAACCCGTAAAGATTTAAATTCACAACAGCAAGAAGAAGAAGCAGATGCGCTACTTGATGAATTTAATATTAACCATATACGTAATAGTACGGGGATGAGTTTGTCAGGGGGCGAACGCCGTCGCGTTGAGATTGCCCGCGCTCTGGCAGCAAAACCGCAATTTATTTTGTTAGACGAACCATTTGCTGGTGTTGATCCAATATCAGTTAATGATATAAAGAAGATAATACAACATCTTCGCGATAGGGGTATTGGAATCCTTATCACGGACCATAACGTACGAGAGACATTGGATGTTTGTGAAAAGGCGTACATTGTGAGTCATGGCGAGCTTATTGCGCAAGGAACGGCGGAACAGGTTTTAAGTAATCAAAAAGTAAGGGATGTATACCTAGGCGAACAATTCAGGCTATAGTTAATGTAACCGAATTGTCATTTTTCAGTTTCGCTCTGGTATATTCAATTTAGAGCATTTAAATAAGACGTAGATGAAACCATCTTTACAGCTAAAATTTAGCCAACAACTTACCATGACACCACAGCTTCAGCAGGCCATTAAACTGCTGCAGCTTTCTACACTTGATCTTCAACAAGAGATCCAAGAAGCGCTCGATTCTAATCCGCTATTAGAAGTTGAAGAAGGTAACGACGAGCCGCAACTAGAAAAGAACAATATCGACAACGATGACAGCGGCTCTGAGGCCACTGCTTCTGCATCTAGTGACACACTAGAAGCCGGCGATGCACTTGAGAAAAACGATCTTCCCGATGAGCTGCCAATCGACAGCACATGGGACGAATACTACTCTGCTTCATCTTCGCCAGCTCCAGGTCCATCCAATGACGACGAGCAAATCTTCCAAGGTGAGACTACTGAAGATATTCAAGAGCACCTTCTTTGGCAAATGCGCCTTACCCATTTCTCGGATACCGATCGCGCAATCGCTACAGCAATCATCGACTCTATTGACGAGTCAGGTTATTTAACCGTTACCCTTGATGATATTTTAGAAGCGGTTAACGATGATGATATGGAAGAGCCGATTGAAATGGACGAAATAGAATGTGTGCTAAAGCGCATTCAGATGTTCGACCCTATTGGTTCTGGCTCACGCTCTCCACAAGAATGTTTGATGGTGCAATTGCGTCAATTTTCAGAAGACACACCGTGGCTTGCTGAAGCGAAGCAACTGATTGAAGAGTACTCTGACTTACTGAGCAGCAAAGACTATCGTACGCTTATGCGTAAAAGCCGATTGAAAGAAGATCAGCTACGCGAGGCAATGCGTTTACTGCAAACCTTGAATCCTCGCCCAGGTAGTGCTTTAGTTACTAAAGAGCCTGAGTACGTTATTCCTGATGTCTCAGTAACCAAGAAAAATGGCCGTTGGGTGGTTGAGCTGAACCCCGACAGTCTGCCTAAGTTAAGCGTAAATCAACAATACGCTGCAATGAGTCGCCGTGCCAAGAATAGTAGCGATTCACAGTTCATCCGCTCACACATGCAAGAGGCTAAGTGGTTCATAAAGAGCCTTGAATCTCGTAACGAAACCTTAATGAAGGTTGCAAACTGCATTGTGCAGCAGCAAATGGGCTTTTTTGAGCACGGCCCGGAAATGATGAAACCAATGGTGCTAAATGATGTCGCAGAAATGGTAGATATGCACGAATCCACTATTTCGCGAGTGACAACGCAAAAGTACATGCATACGCCACGTGGAATCTTCGAATTGAAGTATTTCTTCTCAAGCCACGTTGCAACAGAGTCTGGTGGTGAATGTTCATCTACAGCGATTCGTGCATTGATCAAGAAATTAGTGGCCGCAGAAAAGCCTAGCAAGCCGCTAAGTGATAGCAAGATTGCTTCATTGTTGGCCGAACAAGGCATTAAAGTTGCCCGGCGAACAATAGCAAAGTACCGGGAATCGTTGTCGATCCCGCCGTCGAACCAACGCAAAAGCCTTATTTAATCGGGCTTAATAATATAAGGAAGACGAAATATGCAAATCAACCTTACTGGTCATCATGTCGAAATCACCGACTCTTTGCGTAATTATGTCGATACGAAGTTCAGCAAACTTGAACGTCACTTTGATCACATTTCTAATGTGCATGTCATCCTGAACGTTGAAAAATTAAATCAAAAAGCCGAAGCGACCGTTCATTTAAGTGGCGCTGAAGTATTCGCATCCTCAGAAAATACCGACATGTATGCGGCGATTGACAGCATGGTTGATAAACTCGACCGGCAGGTAATCAAGCATAAGGAAAAACTGAAAAAACATTAGTAGTTAATTAAGCATGGATATACAAGCCATCGTAAGTCTGGACCGCACCGAGTGTGCGGTTCAGTGTAATAGTAAAAAGCGAATTCTTGAGATCATCGCTGATATCGCTGCCAAGCAAAACGAGAACATTGATCAGGCAACGGTACTCAACAGTTTGATGGCTCGAGAGCGTATGGGTAGTACAGGCATAGGCAATGGTATCGCCCTGCCCCACGGACGCCTGCCGGGCCTTGAGAAAGTGATTGCCATTGTTGTAACCAGCACGCCAGCAATCGACTTTGACGCCCTTGACGAGAAACCCGTAGACATCTTTTTTGCTCTACTCGTTCCTGAGGAACAGACCGAAGGACACCTTCAAACGCTGGCCACCGTGGCTGGTAAACTAAGCGACAAAGAAACGATTAAAGCAATACGTCGCGCAACGACAAGCGACGATATTCTATCTGCATTAAGTTA
Source organism: Alteromonas sp. BZK5 (assembly GCF_014349115.1). Taxonomy (NCBI): domain Bacteria; kingdom Pseudomonadati; phylum Pseudomonadota; class Gammaproteobacteria; order Alteromonadales; family Alteromonadaceae; genus Alteromonas; species Alteromonas sp. BZK5. The sequence continues at coordinate 5,226 of NZ_JACSOE010000043.1, forward strand.
AACATTAAGCGCCTATTAACCGTTTAGTAGGCGCCTAATTCAACAACGCGTATGTGATAAAACCAGAGTATTAGGGAGAAAGTAGGTGAAGCTGATAATAATCAGTGGTCGTTCGGGGTCTGGTAAGTCTGTCGCACTTCGCGCATTGGAAGATTTAGGTTATTACTGTGTTGATAATATCCCGGTAAACTTACTTCCCACCTTAACCCATACAGTTGTTGACGAGTACGATCAGGTTGCGGTAAGTATCGATGTGAGAAACTTACCTAAAAATCCTGACGATTTGGTAGAAATTCTAGACTACCTGCCTTCTTCGTGGTCGATGACCATTGTTTACATTGACGCGAGCGATGATGTACTGGTTAAGCGTTTTAGCGAAACACGTCGTCTTCACCCTCTCGCCAAGCTTAATAAATCGCTTTCAGAAGCCATTAAAGCCGAGTCTGCCCTACTTGCTCCTATTGCTGAGCGCGCAGATTTATATCTAGATACAGATAAGCTTACCATTCACCAACTGGCAGAGTTAATTCGAGAGCGTATCCTGGGTAAGAAAAGCTCACGCCTTGTGCTTGTGTTTGAGTCGTTTGGCTTTAAGCACGGCATTCCTAAAGATGCGGATTACGTTTTTGATGCCCGCTTTTTACCTAACCCCCACTGGGAGCCCGACCTTAAACATCTGACCGGATTAGACGCACCAGTAGAAGTATTTTTGGGGTCGCAGCCTGTAGTGACCAAGTTCATTTGGCAAATTCAGAATTTAATAACGACATGGCTGCCTCATTTAGAACGCAATAACAGAAGTTACGTAACCGTAGCCATTGGCTGTACTGGCGGGCAACACCGTTCGGTTTATATCGCACAGACCCTGTCGAAAACCTTCAGTGAAATACACCCTGATGTTCAAATTCGCCATAGAGAGCTGAATCAGTAATGACTATTCAAAAAACGCTAACTATCGTCAATAAGTTAGGGTTGCATGCGAGAGCGGCGACCCAACTGGTTAAACTGGCTAATCAATTCGACGCTAAAATCATCTTAAAAAAAGGCGATAAAGAAGCAGACGCAAGCAGTGTATTGGGATTAATGATGCTTGAAAGCCATCAAGGTGAACAGGTAGATGTGATTGTGGACGGCAGTGATGCTGTTGATGCACTTGCAGCTATTGAAGAGCTTATTGAGGGCAGATTTAACGAAGACGAATAGTCTTACTTACCCAATCCATTGACCAATTAATCAACACTTAGCGCAGTTATCTTAAAATCCTGCGCAAAACCTACGCAATTATCATGACAGACTCATCATAATTGCGATATTCTACGCCCACTTAGGCTCTATGGCCTGCATTGTTCATCTTTTAGCTTGTAGGAATAACGCCTTATGGCAGAAGCGCTTGTTTCTAAATACGTACAAACTCAGTTACGCGCACTCAACGCTGCGTTGACCAACGGTCAATTCGTATCTGTACGTAAGCTTCTGCTTGAATTACCGCCTTCAGACGTCGCCCACATTCTTGAATCTAGCCCTAGCAGAACCCGTGACGAATTATGGGAGCTCATTGATGGTGACTTTCACGGCGACATTTTAGAAGAACTGTCTGACGATGTTCGAAACGGTATCATTACAAAAATGCTTCCCGCTAATGTGGTTGACGCACTTGAAGAGATGGATACCGATGACTTAGCAGAGACGCTAAGCAGCCTTCCCGAGCCAGTATTGGCCGATATTCTAGATTCGATGGATGCACAAGATCGCGTGCGCGCAGAGCAAGCGCTGTCTTACGGTGAGGAAACCGCTGGTTTCATCATGAACACCGACACCATCACTTTACGTCCAGATGTGACCATTGACGTGGTTCTGCGCTATATCCGCTTAAAAGGTGAGCTACCTGAGAATACGGATACGTTTTACGTGGTAAACCGAACTGACAACCTTGTTGGTATTGTTCCGGTTACCCGTTTACTCACCGCAGATACCGACGATAAAGTGTCTGACGTTATGGATGAGGAATCTGAAGCGATTCCTGTGAATATGCCAGACGATGAAGTCGCAAGCCTGTTCGAGCGATACAATTGGCTTTCAGCACCTGTTGTAGATGAAAACCATCGCTTAGTGGGCCGAATTACCATTGATGACGTGGTTGATATTATTCGTGAGGACGCCGAGCACTCGATGATGAGTATGGCGGGTCTTGATGATGACGAAGATACCTTTGCACCCGTTATGCAAAGTACCAAACGACGCTCGGTGTGGCTGGCGGTAAACTTAGTGACGGCGCTAATGGCTGCGATGGTGAGTGATCTATTTGAAGCAACGCTGAGCCAACTGGCTGTGTTAGCTATTTTAAATACCATTGTCCCTAGTATGGGCGGTGTAGCGGGTAATCAGACGCTAACGCTAGTTATTCGCGGTATGGCATTAGGCCATGTTAACGCGAGTAACTCACGATGGCTTATCAGTAAAGAAATATCCATCGGCTTTTTAAACGGTGCCATTTGGGCGGTGCTTATTGCCTCTGTCATCGCGTTATGGAAACAAGATTACATGCTGGGCGTAATTATTGCCTTTGCCATGATGGTAAACATGATTGCGGCTGCTTTAGCGGGTGCAACCTTACCTATGATCATGAAGCGTCTTAAGATAGACCCTGCCCTAGCTGGCAGTGTTATCTTAACTACGATAACCGATGTAGTGGGTATTTTTGCTTTCTTAGGTACTGCGACGCTGTTTCTAATTTAAGTTAATTTTGAACTCTCATGCCTGATAGGGCATGGTGAGCTAAAAAATACTCATGCAATAAGCGCTTTCGCTATATATCCATTGACGTTCAACTTGTAACCCACACCCCAGACGGTTTCTACTAGCTGTCCACCATTTTCAATACTGTTGATTTTATCAAGCTTAGTGCGTAAACGATTTATATGGGTATTCACCGTGTGCTCGTAGCCTTCGTGGTTATAGCCCCACACCTCACTGAGCAATTGATTGCGAGAAAAAACTTGGTTTGGATTACGACAATGATTCAAATACGTGGCACCGTTTTGGCGGACTTCTTGCGCCGAAAGCTACGTTAAGCTATCCCTTCGATACTATGGACAAGCCATATCTTTCGCTACTTTCCATGCTAATACCTACTAACGACGCTTTTGTTGGTATGGACAGTATTGAAATTCCAACCGAGCCGGGTACCTACACTTATTACCTTAATGCATACGACGCCGGTACTGAGCTTATCGATGAATTAAATAGTGCCCGTACAGATGTTGTTGAAGCTGGGACCGGAAACGCGCTGGGTGGATATGGCGTACCGGGTGTTGCCGGTGGCGGTGGTGAAGCAGCGGGTTATGATGTGGTGAGGGATGATCTTGCCGATGCAGTAAGACTTCACCAAGGTGTAGTTACTAGTGCAAACGCTGACGATCCAAGCCGTGAGGGTCTATCCACATCGGTACTAACCGAGGCCCATCGCTTTGATTACCCAACGAGCCGCGCGGTGATAACCCGAACCCGTTAAATGGTTAAACACAGTACCACGTGAAAGCGCCCTATTACGCAGGTAATGGGGTGTTTTTACTTTTGTGCGAAGGGGAACCGGAGATAAAACTTAACGGGAATAAGAAAGATAAGCGCTGGCTTTGCTGAGTAGATAAACTTCACAAAACCAGGCTAATACGTTATTTGATAAGCTATTTAATAAACTATTTAATAACTTTGAGGGTAGGCTTACCCTTTTTAGGTGGAACAGGTGCGTCTTTCACGTCGCTTGCATCAGCATCTTCCAGCGACGTCGGTCCGCTAGGTTGAGAAACATCTTCAGATGTTTCTGGGCGCTCTTGCTGCGCACGAGCCACATCTTCTTCAGTGGCGAATACCGTACCTGCACCATTTTCTCTTGCGTAAATAGCCATTACCGCTTCACAAGGCATACTTAATCTTCTAGGTTGCCCAGAAAAGCGTGCTTGAAACGATAAGCCATCTAAATCAAGAGAAAAGTTAACACACGCACTAGGCGATACGTTTAAAACGATCTGACCGTCTTTAACGAACTCCTGCGGCACTTCAACCAACTCGTTGGTTGCATCTACCACAATGTACGGCGTTAAGTCGTTATCAACAATCCACTCATAAAAAGCCCTAAGCAAATAGGGCTGGTTTGACGTCATAGATGTCATAGCGGGTTGTGGATCTCACGCTCTTGGTCAGTCAAAGACGCTTTAAATGAGCTACGAGAGAAAATACGGTTCATGTAAGCGTTAATTTCTTTGCTGCCAGCACCGTTTAGTTCAATACCTAGTGCAGGTAAACGCCATAATAGCGGAGCAAGGTAGCAATCAACTAAGCTGAACTCTTCGCTCATAAAGTAAGGCATTTCACCAAATACAGGCGCAAGAGATAGCAAAGCTTCACGCAGCTCATTACGTGCTGCTTCTACATCACCTTCGCCACGGAAAATACGGGCAGCAAGCGAGTACCAGTCTTGCTCGATGCGGTGCATCATAAGGCGGCTCTGACCACGTGATACTGGGTAAACCGGCATAAGTGGTGGATGAGGGAAACGCTCATCAAGGTATTCCATGATGATGTGCGACTTGTAAAGTACAAGCTCGCGATCAACTAGAGTTGGAACAGTACCGTAAGGGTTAAGCTCCAACAGATCTTCAGACAGGTTGCTAGGATCTGTGTAGCTGATTTCAACACCCACACCTTTTTCTGCCAACACAATACGCACCTGGTGGCTATAAATATCAATTGTGTCAGAGAACAACGTCATAATAGAACGTTTATTCGCGGCTACGGCCATTCAATTTCCTCCGTCGAGAAACAAGTTTACGCTTACAAACGGTAAGCTTATTACGTTAACTCGTGCTACCTGAACACCCTATACAAAAGGGTTTTCAGGTAGCACGAGTAAATACCAAAAAAAGGGGGCGAGAAGCCCCCTTTTCATATTATACATAAATCTGTGCGATTAGTGCACTTCTCGCCAGTATTCTTTCTTCAATAAGTAAACAAATACGAACAATACTGCGATAAAGATAAGCACCCACTTACCGATTTTGTGAGATTCAAGTTTCGCAGGCTCACCTGTGTACTCCAAGAAGTTCACGATATCGGCAACGGCTTGGTCGTACTCGTCAGGAGACATTGCGCCAGTACCATCTGACTTAATGCCTACATAACGCTTGACCATCTCACCATCAACCATTTGCTCTTCATAAGTGCGCGTTGGCGTACCTTGAAGTGGCTGAAGCACGTGTGGCATACCCACTTCTGGGAACACTGTGTTATTAACACCAAACGGGCGGCTTTCGTCAACATAGAAAGAGCGCAGGTAAGTGTAAATCCAGTCTTCACCACGAACACGAGCCACTAGCGTTAGATCTGGTGGAGCAGCACCAAACCACCCTGCTGCTGCCTCTTCAGGCATTGCACGAGTGATATAGTCAGACACCTTGTCACCCGTGAACTGCAAATACTCTTGGCCTAGTTCATCAGGAATACCCAAATCTTGGAATGAACGCTGATAGCGCTGATACTTCATTGAGTGACAGCCCAAACAGTAGTTCATGAACAACTGTGCACCGCGTTGTAAAGACGCCTTATCAGTCAAATCGATAGGCGCTTCATCTAGGTGTACGTTCCCGCCTGCCGCAAACGCGACGCCAGGTAGGAAGAAGGCTAAAAAGCACATCATTTTTTTCATTTAGAAATCCTCTCTGGCACTGGTTTAGTATTTTCGTTTTTGCTGTATAGGAACAGTGCAATGAAGAAACCGAAGTACATTACTGTTGCGATTTGCGAGGCAATGATTTTCCAGTTTTCTTGCGGCGTACCACCTAGGTAACCAAGGAAAACAAACACGATAGCGAACACAATTAGGTTTACTTTGTGTAGGCCACAGCGATAGCGCCATGATTTAACGCGACCACGGTCAACCCAAGGCAGAGCAAATAGCGCAGCAATAGCACCAAACATGGCAAGTACACCGAACAGCTTATCAGGTACCGCTTTCAAAATGGCGTAGAACGGCGTGAAGTACCAAACAGGGAAAATGTGCGCAGGAGTCTTCAGCGGGTTAGCAATTTCAAAGTTAGGGTGTTCCAGGAACTTACCACCCATTTCAGGGGCAAAGAACAGCACATAAGTGAATAGTGCTAAGAACACGCAGAACGCCACAAGGTCTTTAAGAACAATGTGCGGGAAGAACGGTAACACGTCATCAGCAATGTCGTACTTGCTTGTGTAGTACTCGTGAATTTCATATTTAGTCTTCTCAGACTCAGGCAGTGAGCCTTTCTTGTGCTTAATCGCAATACCGTCTGGGTTGTTAGAGCCCACTTCGTGAAGAGCGATGATGTGAAGGAACACAAGAATAACGATAACCAGAGGCAGCGCAATTACGTGAAGTGCGAAGAAACGGTTAAGCGTAGCGCCAGAGATAACGTAGTCACCTTGTAGCCAGATAACAAGGTCAGGACCAACAACAGGAATAGCACCGAATAGTGATACGATTACCTGCGCACCCCAGTAAGACATTTGTCCCCAAGGTAGAACGTAACCCATGAAAGCTTCTGCCATAAGCGCTAGGTAAATAAACATACCAAACACCCATAGAAGCTCACGAGGCTTCTGGTAAGAGCCGTAAATCATGCCACGGAACATGTGTAGATATACCACAATAAAGAACGCCGATGCGCCAGTACTGTGCATGTAACGGATGATCCAACCGTAGTCGATCTCACGCATGATGTATTCAACAGAAGCAAATGCGCCTTCTGAAGATGGAACGAAGTTCATGGTCAACCAAATACCAGTAACAATCTGGTTAACCAAAACAATAGTTGCTAGAAAACCGAACACATACCAGAAGTTCATGTTCTTTGGAGCAGGATATTGAAGAGCGTGCATATTCGCAACGCGCATCATTGGGATGCGCTCTTCAATCCAACCTAGGAAAGCATTCATATTACACGGCCTCCGCTTCTGAACCGATGATGATGTTATTGTCATCAACGAATTGATATGGCGGTACAACCAGGTTCAACGGTGCAGGAACGTTTTGGAATACACGTCCAGCCATGTCGAATTTCGAACCGTGGCACGGGCAGAAGAATCCATCTGGAACGCCTTCAACCACTTCTTCAAATGCACCGTCTTTAAGATGCTGTGGAGAACAACCCAGGTGAGTACAGATACCAACAAGGATAAGGTACTCTTCCTTCATTGAACGGAAACGGTTTTGAGCAAAGGCAGGCTGCTGCTCAGCTTCAGAGTTAGGATCTTTCAGCTTATCTTCGTGCGTGCCTAGTTCTTCAAGAATTTCAGGCGTACGACGTACAATCCACACAGGCTTGCTTCGCCACATTACACGTACTAACTGTCCAGGCTCAATCCCGCTGATATCTACTTCAACGTCAGCACCGGCGGCTTTCGCTTTGGCGCTTGGATTCCAGGACGCAATAAAAGGCACAGCAGCACCAACGACACCTACACCACCAACTACCGACGTGGCAACGGTCAAGAACCGACGACGAGTGTTGTTTTCTGGCTGGTTTTCATTGTGTGCAGACTCTGTTGCATCTACAGATACATTGCTCATCCACATTTCTCCAGGTTTGGATAATTATGATGTGTAACCCAAGCTTATACTGGTTTTATCACGCTTGCGTCATGCATCATATGGCTTGTCATGACAGCGACGTAACAGTAAAAATTTACTGGTTTACGAGGTCACGAAAGTTTTCAAAATTTTCGACCGCAAATGATAAAAGAAAAGCCCTTATAAACACAAGGTTTTACTGATATTTAAGCGATAAATTAATTCAAAAGGTGTGTTTAGGTTTAGTGAGGGAAAGGCCTAAAATCAAGGTTTTGGACAATATTAAGTAAGATAGCGGCTACAAATTAAACCTTTGTTATGAAAAATAGAACCACGCAAGCTTTGCTTTGTACCAAGGCACAAAGGCTCTCAGTAAAACACAGGCAATAAAAAACCCGGCATAAGCCGGGTTTTTGCAAATACAAAAAACGTAAAAATTAACGCTTTGAGAATTGTGGACGCTTACGCGCTTTGTGTAGACCAACTTTCTTACGTTCAACGCGACGTGCGTCACGAGTAACGAAGCCAGCTTTACGAAGTGCTGGACGTAGTGCCTCATCATACTCCATAAGAGCACGAGTAAGACCGTGACGGATTGCACCCGCTTGACCGTTAGAACCACCACCTTTAACAGTGATGTATACGTCAAACTTTTCAGTCATTTCAACAAGTTCAAGTGGCTGACGAACAACCATGCACTCTGTTTCACGACCAAAGTACTCGTCAAGAGCGCGTTGGTTTACTTTAATGCTACCTGTGCCTGGACGTAGGAACACACGAGCAGTAGAACTTTTGCGGCGGCCTGTGCCGTAGTATTGAGTATCTGCCATGTTAATAGCTCCTTAAATGTCCAAAACTTGTGGTTGCTGTGCGGTGTGCTTGTGCTCTGCACCTGCGTAAACTTTCATTTTACGGAACATTGCGCGACCTAGAGGGCCTTTTGGCAACATGCCTTTAACTGCTTTTTCAATAACCATTTCTGGCTTGTGAGCAATTAGTTTTTCAAAGTTTGTCTCTTTAAGACCACCTGGGTAACCAGAGTGCGCATAGTACATTTTGTCTTGCGCTTTACGGCCTGTTACCGCAACTTTCTCAGCATTGATTACTACGATGTAATCACCAGTGTCCACGTGAGGTGTGTACTCTGGCTTGTGCTTACCACGAAGGCGTAGTGCGATTTCAGAAGCCAAACGGCCTAGAGTTTTGTCTGTGGCGTCTACCACATACCAGTCACGTTGAACCGTTTCTGGCTTAGCAACAAAAGTTTTCATTTTCAAATTCACCCGAATAATATCGTCGTTACTGATTTCTGAACACCAGAAATCACCTTAAAATCAACACAATGACCCCTTCGAGCCGGCTGATTCTTCCACCTTCCCAAAGGTGGGCGTAACTGGGCAGGGCGCGAATTATACAGGAATTGAAGGAAATGCGAACCCCTAAGCACAAAAAATATGGATAAAATTCCATCATCTGCCGATGACACAGAAACAGATTTAAGGTAACGTCAAACTGTTGTGTTCGGAACCAATATAAAAACAAATGAAAATGTCTCGCTTCGTAGCTTCAATGATGATGCTACACACGCTACTTTTGTCCAGTGTAAATGCTGAGGAGTTAGTATATACACGTGCGTTTGCCGATGATGATTATGGAAGTTATCACGTAGCTGTGCTCAATGCCGTATTTAAGGCAACAAAGGAATATGGCGATATAACCCTTGTCCCTCATCCTCAGCCCATGACGCAAAGTCGTCAGATGCTATCCCTATTAAAGGGAGAAGCAGACGTACTGTGGAGCGTAACGAACCAGACTCGAGAACAAAAGCTCATTCCTATTGAGCTTCCTTTACTCAAAGGATTTGCTGGATTCAGAGTGCTTGTTATTAACCCATCCCGGCAAAGCGAACTCACCGAAGATGCCGATGGCCGAACCTTGAAAAACCTTACAATGGTTCAAGGCACTGACTGGCCAGATATGGATGTCTTAACGGCTAATGGGTACAGAGTTGAAGGAGAAGATTGGAGTTCGTGGTTTGGCTCAATGTATTCAATGGTCTCTCGCAACCTTGTCGACGCCTTTCCCCGCAATATTATCGAAGTACACCGCGATTTAGAACGCCACAAAGATAAGCATGTCTCTTTAGAGCAGTTCCACCTATTAAAATACCCCAACTATGAGTACTTTTTTGTTAGCCCAGATAACCCTGCCCTCGCGAATAGATTGAGATTAGGTCTTATCAAGATTCTAGACGATGGAGAACTCGAACGTATCTTCGATAGCTTCGAAGGGCACAGAAAAGCAGAAATGCTTGCCGATGCTGAAAGTAGAAAAATTCACAAGCTCGGCAACCCAACAATACCTTATAAACTAGATTACGCGCGTTGGGATAAATACAAAGATATAGCAATACGCGCGCTCGAAAAAGAGATGTCAGAGTAAAACACTAAGCACTTAAGGTTTTCTTAAGGTCTCTCGTTTAGTGTTTTGATTTGTTTTTTTATCAATGAGTTTTTTATGCGTGTACTGCTTGTAGAGGACGATAGGCCGTTGTCTGGCGCCCTCGCCCTTTCACTAAAGAATGCCAACTTCACGGTAGACTGTGTTTATTCAGGCGCAGATGCCCTTGCAACGCTTCGAGCGGGCCAAAGTGACATTGTCATTCTTGACTTGGGTTTACCCGACACAGATGGCCTCGACGTACTAAAATCTATTCGAAAGAAAAACGCAACGCTTCCTGTGTTGATCTTAACTGCACGGGACAAAACGCTAGACAAAATCTCTGGCTTAGATGCAGGCGCCGACGACTACTTACCTAAACCGTTTGAAATAGAAGAACTGTTAGCTAGGATTAGAGTACTTGAGCGTCGTCTGAGCACAGCATCTCACAGCATTGTTAGTGTTAAGAATGTCAGCCTTGATACTGCCCATCATACGCTTACTATCGACAATCAAAACGTTCACTTACCTCGACGTGAACTCATGCTACTAAAAGCGCTTATTGAAAACGCAGGGCGCATACTGAGTAAAGATCAGCTGGAAAATAAACTTTATGAGTGGGGAGAGGAAGTGGCAAGCAACACAATAGAAGTACACGTGAGTAATTTGCGTAAAAAAATGCCTCCTGAGTTTATTAAGACTATTCGAGGCGTCGGTTATTGCATTTCAAAATCGGGGGAGTGAATTGTCTTCAATTCGCCGCTTTCTAATTCTTACACTGATCAGCGCGCTTGTTTTAGTGATATTTAGTGCAGCACTTAAAGGCTACCGCGCAACGCTGGGTATATCGAATACCTTGTTAGATAACGAGTTAGTTGAGCTATCCCGCGCAATCTCTTACGTAGATAGCGGCACCCGCACACAGCAACAGACACTTTTCTTCCAGGTATGGAAACAAGGTAAGCTGGCCAGCTCATCTACTGACGCGCTAAGCACGCCATTAACCAGCTTCTCCGAGGGCTTTTCTGAAGTAAACGCACTGGGTACACGCTGGCGGGTACATACTCGGTTTAACCCGAATAATGATAGCTGGTATATGGTGGCTCAACCCGTAAGTAGTCGCTTCACTTTAACTGACTCGCTAACTGTAGCCGCCATCACCCCTTTTATAATTAGTGTGCCTATTCTTGCATTCATTCTCTTTTTTGGCATTACTTGGGGACTATCGCCGTTAAAACACCTATCAAAACTCCTTGCCAGCCGACAGGGTAATGATTTTTCTACCATTGCGTTATCCCGTGAGCCCAGTGAACTTAGCCCTGTTGTTAGTACGTTAAACACTATGTTCACGCGACTAAATTCAGCGTTCGAACGAGAGCAGCAATTCGCATCAAACGCAGCGCATGAGCTTAGAACTCCGCTCAGCGTGATGAAAATAAACATTCACAATATAGCGAACGAGTTAGGTGAAAAAGGCCACGTGTTAGCTCCCCTTAAAGCAGACACTGACAGAATGATCCACGCGGTAAATCAATTCCTTTTGCTTACTCGCACCAGCCCAGAAACGTTTGCAGAACAGCGAGAACCTGTAAATGTGCACGTGGTCGCGCAAGAGGTAATTAGTGACCTATACGGCGCTATTGAAAATAAAAACCAAGAAATAGCACTGGAAGGAAAAGAGGCCTGGTTGCTAAGTTCTCAATTTGTCCTTTACACCTTGCTTCAGAACTTAGTGAGCAATGCGAGTAAATACTCGCCTTGCGGTGCACAAATAATAATTAAGATTGAACGACGGAAAGACGAGCTTATTTTAAGCGTCTGTGATTCTGGGCCAGGTATCCCTGCTGACCAGCGCGCTGTCGTGCTAAACCGATTCAAAAGAGCATCTAACAGCTCCCCTCATTCGGGAAGCGGCTTGGGGCTAGCCATTGTAGAACAAATCGTTGTATTACACGGGGCTGAGCTCTCTTTAGATGAAAGTTCGCTCGGGGGATTAGAAGTTAGGGTGGCATTTTCCAATGACTACATACTCTAAAATTTCTTTATTCTTTTTTTCAGCCCTTTATGCTTTTTATACGCCCCTTGCGTTCGCTTTACCTGAAGTGGTGGTGGAAATTAAAGAGCACTTATTCTTTCCTCAGGAAGTGATTGTGCCCGCAGGGCAAAAAGTAAAACTAACCTTTGTTAATTTCGATGATACTCCCGAAGAAATAGATAGCTTTTCGTTGAACAGAGAAAAAGTGATATTTGCGAAAAGCCGAGGGACCATCTTTATTGGCCCATTAAAAGCCGGTGAGTATCCTTTTTTTGGTGAGTTTCATCCTAATAGCGCAATAGGAAAGGTAATAGTTAAAAGCAAAGAGGGCACGCTGGATGCTAATTAATACCGTCGTTCTCTTCTTGCGTGACACCTTGCCCATATTCATGCTCATTAGTGTATTGCTGGCGCTGCCGCGTGTATCTACGCTTGCCGTTGTGTGGCGGGTGTTGCTGCTGGTATTGCTCGCTGTATTTACCTACCCCCAGCTAGGACTGGTATCGCAACTATCAGAAGGTGCCGGATTTGAGTATCTCAAATCAATACTGTTTTTTATTGCGTGGTTGGGTATGTGCCTTGTTGTCCTTTTGCCGTCACGCATGTCGAATAGGTTCAGTCTAGGCCTCACCCTGCTAATAATAGGTATTGGCTTACCCAATTCGCTGCACTTTTTAGTTTATTTTGTTTCCGAGTTATCAGGTAATAGTGATAGTACGTTATTGCTCTTGGGCACTATCATTGGTCTGGGTATAAGTATTAGCATCGCGATTCTACTTAATATTTTGCTCACCCACTTTGTTAGCAAGCGAGCAACATACTTTTTTGCAACAACATTTGTGGCAGCTCAAACCGCTAATATCGCATTATTATTGGAACAAACTGACACCTTCCCATCGCCAAGGCAGCTATGGGATAGCAGCACAATTATTAGTGACAATAGCGAATATGGTCATCTTCTGAATTCTCTTATTGGCTATGAGGCTACGCCCTCTATGAGCTATTTATTGGTGTTTTTCTTCGCACTTATCGTGCCTAATTTAATTGCTTTCTTTTCTTCAAAAAAGAGATTCTCTGATGAAATTCAGGAGGTCGCACAGTGAGACGTTTTCTCCTTACTGCTATCGCATTATGCGCCGTGTTTTCAAGTAACGGTTATGCAGATAATTTTACCGTAGATAAGGTTTATCACCCTTATGTATTACCCTTTGAACGTGAGTTTGAGTGGCGACTTACCTCAAGACAAAATGACGATGGCAATGTTTTAATGCAACGCTTCTCATTCGGCCATGCACTTTCAGAGTTTATGATCCTCGAGACATACCTTGTCGGTGCGCGGGATGAAAATGAAGATTTTGGCTTAGAAAGCTACGAAGTAGAGTTACGCTGGATGATGACTGAACAAGGGCGATACTGGGCTGACTGGGCAACGCTGTTTGAGCTGGAAAAGCAGCACAATACCGATGACTGGGAAGTTAAAGCGGGGATATTAACAGAAAAAGAGTTTGGCCAATTCAGTTTAACAACTAACATTAGCTTGGTGTACGAGTGGGGTCAAACTGTTGAGAATGAATGGGAAAGCGAATTTAAAGCCAAGTTTAGGTATCGCTGGATCCCTGAAGTACAACCTGGATTGGAAGTGTATGTAGCAGAGGATTTTATCGGGGTTGGTCCAGCATTCATGGGTATAAAACGCTTTGACCGACAGAAGCAGTTAAAATGGGAACTGGGCTTTATTGCCGGACTAAATGGTGACAGTAAAGATCACACACTTCGCATGTCGTTGGAATACGAATTTTAATGCAAGTTTGCACTTTAGCGCCTAACTTAAGCTTTCCTTAAGGTTCAACGTTTAAAGTGCACGTCATTCGATGATTTACCAAATATTCTTATGCACCAGTTTGACGTCAGTGTTGTTTTACCTGCTAAAAATGAAGCCAAAAACCTTTCTGCTTTGTTACGAGAAATTGCAGAAGTGGTTCCAAGTACAACAACAGAAATTATTGTTGTTGATGACGGTAGCAGTGACGACTCCCTATCCTTGCTGCATAACCTTTCAAGCACCTTGCCGGTAAGTTGTCGTGTCATCGTCCACCCTATGAGCTGCGGTCAAAGCACTTCGGTTTTTCACGGCGTTTTACAGGCAAAAGGCAAGTGGATCATCACCCTTGATGCTGATGGGCAAAACGATCCTGCTGATATACCGCGACTTATTCGCGCAGCTAAAGAGACTAATGCAGCGCACTTCTGCGTTATAGGGCATCGTAAAAAGCGAAAAGATACCCCGTGGAAGCGATTTCAGTCTAAAGTTGCCAATCGTGTTCGCCAGTGGATCCTACAGGACGACACACCAGACACGGGCTGTGGCTTGAAACTCCTCCCAAGAAGTACCTTTTTACTTTTGCCCTATTTCGACCATATGCACCGATATATTCCCGCTTTAACCAAAAGGCTTGGGGGAGACGTGGTATGTGTATCGGTTAATCATCGCGCGCGCTTAGAAGGTAAATCAAATTACACAGCGTGGAATCGTGGCTGGGCAGGGATCATCGATATGCTTGGCGTCAGATGGCTAATGCACAGAAATAAGCTTAATCACATTACCAGCGGAATTGGTAATGAAGACTAATATTCGCCGCCTCAAAAGCTTCATACAGTTTTTCATCGGGGCAGCAAGCATCGCGCTTGTCTGCTATGTGTCGCTTGAGGTCACTGGTGAAGTATGGAAGCACGGTGATGATACAGATTGGTTGAATGCCTATATTTCTAATTTAAATTGGCAATCGCTGTGCATGATACTGAGTGCTTGTGTTGTACTTTTAACCATGGGTTTTCCCCGTCAGGCTGTCAGTTTTTTTTGCGGAGTGGGCTTTGGCGCATTGCAGGGAGGATTAATTGCCTTGTTGCTAACGGTATTGTCTGCATGCATAGCCTACGCATTAGCAAATGGCCCTCTACGCTCACTTGCCGTCCGTCTTTTAGGTACAAAATTAAAGCCTGTTGAAAACAAACTGGCCAAGCGAAGTTTTCGCAATGTGCTAATTGTTCGTTTATTCCCTGTTGGCTCCAACCTAATCACAAACGCCGTAGCAGGTGTGCTAAGCGTTCCGTTTGTCCCGTTTATTGCTGCAAGTGCAATCGGCTTTGCGCCTCAAACTTTTTTGTTTACCTTGCTTGGAAGCGGTTCTCGATTTGTCAGCTCCCTCGAACAGCCTTTACAAATTGGTGGCTTAATCATTAGCCTTCTTCTACTTCTATCCTTATCAGGCATTTCTCGTAGGAGTGAGCCGTCGTGAGGCTTATGCTTAATTCAAATAGCCATGCATCTACCCTGTTCTTTTTTGCCTGTGCTCTGATATTTGTTGGTCTGGGTTTCAGAGATGCTTGGCCCCCCGATGAGCCTCGATTCGCATTGGTCGCAAAAGAGATGGTGAACAGTGGACAGTGGCTTGTGCCCATGCGCGGTGGCGAAATTTATCCGGACAAGCCCCCTGTGTTTATGTGGTGTATTGCCTTCTTTTACCTTATAACGGGTAGCCTGAAGGTGGCTATGCTCCTGCCTAACGCTATCGCAAGCCTTATCACTTTGGGGTTAACCTACAAGCTATCGCTAAGACTTGCCAATGAAAAAGCGGCAATGTTGAGTATGCTCGTACTTCTACTGAGCCCTCAGTTCCTTATTCAAGCCAAATTCGCTCAAATAGATGCCCTTGTCGCCTGCTTTATCTGGATTGGCGTCTACGGACTCGTTCAGCACTTTTATGTGCATGTTAATTGGCGGTGGTACTTTGCAGCATGGTTCTTTATGGGGCTTGGGATCATAACCAAAGGCGTTGGCTTTTTACCTGTTCTTTTATTTATCCCCATTGCATTTTTCGCATTTACCAGCGGCTCACATAGCGGCAAGTGGTCATTGCGCATGTTGTTTGGTCCCTTAATCATGCTATCAGTTGTGGCGATGTGGCTTGCACCTCTGCTTTATCTTGGTTTGATAAAACAAGAGCCTCAAATACAACAATACTTGTCGAATATTTTGTTTAAACAAACGGCTGAGCGATATGCCAATGCCTGGCACCACATAGAGCCCTGGTATTACTATATTGTTGAAGTTATTCCTGTATTTTGGATAACTCCAATTGCCATACTTGTATCAAAAGCTAAGTCGTTAAAAGATGTACTTATTCACAACCCCGCTTACTCATCCTTGTTGATATGGGTAATATTGGTTGTCATTTTCTTTAGTATCAGCCCAGGTAAACGTGGTGTTTATGTTCTACCGGCACTGCCTGCGTTGAGTATGGTTGCAGGTCTGGTACTTGCGAATTCAACTGTATCAAGAGGGTTGCTGCTTTTTGCGCGCGCAGTTACCTCGTTAATCTCTGCCGTTTTATTGATTGCTGGCTTAGCACTGCTATTTCACGAGCCCACTGCTGTTAAGCTGATGACGCGCTTTGACAGCGACAGCGAAACCCTTGTTCGTTTAAGCATAGTATTACTTGTACTCGGATTCGCTGGGCTTTGTACTCATATTGTCTACTATGTTTACAATAAAAAGCGCAACGCAGGGGATGGAGAATTACTCGCCCGCCAATTACTGGCATGGCTTTTCATTTTAACTGTAATTCCTTCCACATTCGGTGCATGGCTGCTAAACGACTACCGTACTCCCCGTATAGTCCTTCAAAATGCAGAAAGCCAAATAAGCAATATGTTGACGAAGGATTCAACTGCCTTCGAGGTGGGGATAGTCAGCTTTAAAGAACAGTATTTGCTTTATTCACCCTTTGAAATGGCTCATTTTGGTTACCATACTCCGAAAGAAGTAGAAAACGGGACAGCGTGGGCTTGGTTGACCGATACTTCCGAGCCTTCCCGCGAGCAGACAAAGATTTCAGACCGGCGGGTTAGACCGCCAATACGTCAACGCTTTTTGTTAGTTCCAAGTGACTACAAATTTCAATGTGTAGACTTATCACAAGCCACTTCACAGGGTGTAGCCCACCGTGACGAATGGTTGTTGCTTCCTGCCACTGCTGCGAACGCTACCTGTGATTTACCGGCTAACGGCCCAGTTTTTAATAGCTATGACGGCTCAAGCGATTAATTAGCTTGGGCGTTCTTAACATTTTGGGCTGACATTTATAAAAGTTTTTCCCACTTAAGGTTCTCTTAAGGTCTCGCGTAAATACTCATAACATCGCAAAACCAATGAGCATGTTTATGAGTCACGTTTTAGCTTCTGTTCCAACCCAGGTTGCGAGTCAGCAATCTGCGATTGTCTCAAAGGAAAAGCCCGCAATAACCTTTATCGCGGCAAAACATGGACATAATGCCCGCCGCCGTATTGAAGCGTTTATAGCGAGTGGTTTTAAAGCTCGCTACAACGCACGAGTGACTTCCTTTATGCCTATGCTGTTTGCTCTTGACGCTAAGGGAGTTAAAGCCGCCGCAGGCGCAAGATTTGCCGCCTATGATGGTCAGAATAATTCTCTTTTTATAGAGCAATACCTTAACACTTCGGTAGAAACTGCCCTCACCCTACAAGGGATAACCGTAAACAGAGCGCATATTGCTGAAGTTGGTAACCTTTTTAGCAGTGCATCGCGCTATACCCTCCCCTTGTTATTTGCCCTGTTCTTCGTTTTAAAACGATGTGGTAGCAAATATCTGGTTTTCAGTGCGACCTCACAGCTCACCTCTTTACTCATGGGCGCGGGTATTCAACTCCTCCCCCTTGTTAAAGCCGATGCGTCAAAACTTAAAGGGAATAGCGATGACTGGGGCACCTATTATGACACCGCTCCTCAGGTTACTGCCCTGTCGCTACATCACGTAACACAACACATAATTGGCTGCCCTGAACTTAATGCTCATTACCAACGTGCAATTGAGCTTATTTCCGCAAATGTGGATGCGTTAACGCAAAATATCTGCACAAAAAAGGAAACAGCGTATGTTGCTTAATCAGTATATAAACGGGCACGACGATGACGTTGCGCTGAAATGCAAAGACGGTTCAATGACTTACTGCGCCCTTTTGAGCGCCGTCGAGAACCTCGCAAGCTGGATAACAAACCACAATGCCGAGAGGGTGGGCATTGCCTTTGACAATAGCTTTGCATGGGTGATTGCTGATTTAGCCTGCCAACAGGCTAACGTTTGCTGTGTCCCCGTTCCGCTATTTTTTAGCGCTTCCCAACAAGAACATGTATTAAATGAGAGCCAGTGTCACTTTTTATTGACCAATCGCGGAGGTGAACTAAGTGAATGGAGTGATTCACCGATTGTTATTGATAGCGAAAACGACATTGTCGCTCATTCACTCAAACATGACTCTCGTGTATACACACCTGTAGGTACTAACAAAATAACCTTTACTTCTGGCTCTACGGGCTCACCGAAAGGCGTGTGCCTGTCAACTGAATCGCAATGGAAAGTTGCCCATTCTATTGAGCGTGCTGTTCAACCAGAAATAGTGAACCACCTGTGTTTACTGCCATTGTCTACCCTGCTTGAAAATGTTGCAGGTGTTTACGCCCCTCTGTACCACGGCGGCACGGTTTATTTAGCCACGGCATCTGAGCGCGGATTTCAAGGAAGCAAACTCGTCAATCCAAACGCACTGCTGTCACTGATAGACCGCGTTCAACCAACGTCTGTGATCTTGGTGCCCGACTTGCTAATGGTGCTAGTACAGGCATGTAATCAGGGCTGGACACCACCTTCATCACTAATGTTCATTGCTGTTGGCGGTGCACATGTAGCGCCCACTTTGCTGGCGCAAGCTCAAGCGAAGGGACTACCAGTATTTGAAGGTTATGGCTTATCTGAAGCGGTATCAGTATCAACATTGAACACGCCCAATTGCAATACGATGGGCAGTGCCGGAAAAACGCTTGGTCATAATCAACTGCACATCGAAGAGGGTGAAGTCGTAGTTACAGGCAACCACTTTCTGGGTTATCTGAATCAACCTTCCTCATTTTATCCGACCCAGGTCAGAACCGGCGATTTAGGCGTCTTTTCTGACAACACACTTACGCTGAATGGGCGTATAAAAAACATAATGGTGAACAGCTTTGGCAGAAACGTATCGCCAGAGTGGATTGAGTCTTTATTGCTGGGAACAGGACTGTTCAGGCAGGCTTTGGTGTATTGCGAAGCTAAACCCTACTGTGTCGCGCTCCTCGTACCCGCTTCCAATACTATTTCTAATACACAGATTCAAAGCACCGTGGCGCTTATCAATAAGCAGTTACCTGACTATGCGCAAGTTGTTAATTTCGCCACCATCGGTCTTTGTACGCCAGAAAACCAACTGCTTACCCCAACGGGAAAACTGAAACGTGACGCAATAATTGCCCGCTACGCGACTGACTTAGACACGCTCTACCAGGGCCAAGACCAACACCAGTATAGCGTTCAAAGTACAACAGCATTTTCTTCTCAATTTGTTATCAAGGAATAATTTATGAATTTCTATCAGCAACTTCAAAGCAACACCGAACATGCCAGACAGTCATTCTTACAGGCGCCGATTATACAACGCTGCTTTAACGGTGATTTTAACCTAAACGACTATATTGCCTTTCTTCAACAGGCTTATCATCACGTTAAGTTTACTGTTCCCCTGCTTATGGCTACAGGTGCCAAACTCAACGAAGATAAGGAATGGCTAAGAGAAGCAATTGGTGAATACATTGAAGAAGAAATGGGTCACCAAGAGTGGATCCTTAACGACCTTGCAGCCTGTGGCGTTGATAAAGAACAGGCGAGGATAAGTCAGCCTGCACCCGCCACCGAATTAATGGTTGCCTATGCTTTTGATGCAATAGCACGCAAAAGCCCACTGTATTTCTTCGGCATGGTATTCGTTTTAGAGGGCACAAGTATAGCGCTTGCCGACGCGGCTGCAAAACAAATCAAAGACAAGTTATCTCTGCCTAAATCAGCGTTTAAATACCTTACCTCTCACGGTGCGCTAGACCAAGAGCACATTGTTTTCTTTGAAGGGCTTATGAACAAAATTACTGACCCCAAAGAGCAGCAAATGATCATTCACAGCGCGAACATGTTTTATCGCTTATACGGAGATATCTTTCGCGAATTAACACCTGAACACGGCTTGGAACAGGTTGCTTGAATTCAAGGGTTTACCTCTGGTGCTTATCCCCCGAGGTAAATTGATAACACGTTAAGGTAAATACAATGAATATTCAGTGGCGTAATCAAGTGGTACTTCTTACAGGTGCAACTGGCGGTATTGGTCAAGCAATAGCCAAGGCGCTTGATGAAAAAGGCGCGCACATTATCCTAACTGGCAGAAGTAAGGCGAAGCTCGAACAGCTGCAACAAAATTTAACCCTTCATCATACTGCCATTGTGGCTGACATTACGTCAGATGAAGGTAGAGATAGAGTAGTAAGTGCCTGCCAACGACTTCCTTTAAGTATTCTGGTTAACAATGCTGGCATTACCTATGTGGGCGAGTTTGAGGGCACCCCAATCGAGTCAATTGTGTCGACAAATATGCTGGCTCCGATGCTACTAACCCAACGCCTACTGCCGTTACTCGAACGTAGACCGTCTGCGCACGTCGTGAATGTAGGCTCAGCTTTTGGAAGCATAGGTTTTGCTGCGCACGGAACCTACTGCGCAACTAAATTCGCTTTGAAAGGCTGGACGGAAGCGATGCACAGAGAATTCAGCGATAGCAAAATTAAATTTCACTATCTAGCGCCACGCGCAACGCGTACCGACATAAATGACGATCGCGCTAATGCGCTAAATGAGGCATTGGGCAACCAGACAGACGAGCCTGATACAGTAGCGCAAGCATTCATTAAACAGTTAGAAAACAATTTGCCAAGGGTCGCGCTCGGACGTGCTGAACGCTTTTTTGCCAAGCTTAACGCGCTAGTTCCTAGTGTTGTTGACAATGCGTTGGCAAAGAAACTTCCAACAATTAAACGCTATGCCTTTCAAAAAACGCAATCACAAGACAAACAGACCAGCGCTCAAAACGAAACCCGTCTGGGTAACAAGCTGGTTTAACACGAGGACATTATCATGAAGAAATTAACCACGCTTAGCACCACGGTAATTCTGGGACTCGGTTTGGCATTAAGTCACACTGCTATGGCTCAAGCTAACGAAGTCACAGAAAGTACAGCGCCGACATCAGCCTTAAGCGAAACGGCTACCAGCCCTTTAAAGATACTTCAGCATCAATGGGCACATATTAACTATGAACTTGATGATGCAGAAAAGGAAAAAGCATTCGTCGCCCTTATTAATACCGCTAAATCTTTCGTAAAGGCGGAACCCAATAACCCTGAGTTATTGATTTGGCAAGGCATAATTCAATCCAGTACAGCCGGTGCCAAAGGGGGACTTGGTGCTCTGGACTACGCAAAGGATGCTCGTAAGAGTTTCGAACATGCAATGCGACTAGATGAAAATGCACTCTCGGGCTCAGCGATGACCAGTCTAGGCGTGCTGTACCATAAGCTTCCGGGTTGGCCTATTAGCTTTGGTAACGACAAAAAAGCAGAGAAATTGCTGAAGCATGCACTTGAAATAAACCCTGACGGGATAGACCCCAACTATTTCTACGCCGAGTACTTGTTCGATAATGGAAAATACGAGCAAGCGCTCAAGTTTGCCAAGAAAGCGCTCGACGCCCCAGCGCGCGCTGATCGTCCTATTGCAGATTCAGGTCGCAAAAGAGAGATCGCTTTATTGGAAGCGAAAATAGCGAGAAAAAGTTAGTCACCCTAAAGGTATACAGGGAAAGGCAATGCTCTTATTGCCTTTCCATTTTCAACAAGTATTAGATTTTCACTGCAAATACCGTTAGATTAGCCGCCGATTCAACGATAATTCATGAAATTACTAACAATTTCGTCGAGTTATCTCGTTTATTCCTAACTACCTCTATCTTATAAAGGCGACTTTTCATGCAGAAAAAGAATTTCTTCTCTCCTTTTCTATTCATCCTTATTACTACGTTGTCGATATCTACGGTTCATGCAAGCAACCCTGATTTACTACCGTTACAACACGCGTGGGCAAAAGCGAACTATGAGCTTGAAGGTGAAGCCCAATTAGAGGCATTTTCTACATTGATAGCGCAGGCGAAAGTGTTAGTCGAGCAATCAGAAAATAGCGCTAAAGCACTGACCTGGCTAGCTATCTCTCAATCAAGTACAGCAAGTGCGAAAGGCGGTTTAGGTGCCCTGGACTTTGCTGAAAGTGCGAAGGAAAATTTAGAACGTGCCATTGAAAAAGAGGAAGCGGTATTAGAGGGGACGGCACTCACTGTATTAGCGGCACTTTATCATAAAGTACCAGGCTGGCCAGTTAGCTTTGGAAGCGATAAGAAGGCAAAACAATTATTTAAGCGTGCATTAGAAATTAACCCAGAAGGTATGGACCAAAACTTCTTTTATGCTGAGTTTCTTTTCGACGATGGTGAATACGAAGAAGCCCAAGGGTTTTTAATCCGTGCTCAAAACGCGCCTGAAAAAGCCAACCGCCCTCTAGCCGATAAAAAACGCAGAGAAGAGATTGCTATACTTCAGGCAAAATTGGATAAAAAAGCATAGTATCATTTGCTTTATGCGGGGCTATCGCGTGTCGCTTATGAGTTCGAAATAAGCAACATCCCCGCTTTTTGCGTGTAGAAAGGTGAATTTAACGCCTTTCTACATAAACAGCACATACATAGGTGGCACTTATCCTCATGTATAAATTGTAAACAGTTCTCATTCGGTATCTGCACTCCTATTATGAGAGAAAAAAGGAGTGGCCCAATGCCTAAAATCCCACGTTCCTCAGACAACGACTATACTCAAGAGATGAGCCGAACACGCCGCGAGTTTATTGCGCGCGAAACCGGCACTCAGCTAAATCACTTAGGACACTATTCTATCCCGCCTGAAACATTGTCGGGAAACATAGAAAACTTCGCCGGTGTTGCACAAGTGCCTATTGGCTTCGCAGGGCCAATGCTAGTGAATGGAGAGCACGCCAAAGGTGAGTTCTACGTTCCAATGGCAACAACAGAGGGCACCTTGACCGCCAGCTACAGTAGAGGCATGCGCTTAACAAGAGAGGCTGGAGGCATAACTACCACAGTCATTGACGATGCCATGCAGCGAGCGCCTATGTTCGCGTTTTCTAACGCAAGAGAAGCCCTCGAATTTGGCAAATGGGTCGAGCAAAACTTTGAAGCCATCAAACGCGCCAGTGATAACACCACCAGCGTGGGCAAACTAAGGGATATCGAGCAGTACGCTGCGTCTAAGCTTCGCTGGCTAAGATTCAATTTCACCTGCGGCGATGCGGCAGGTCAGAACATGGTAAGTAAAGCCACTAAGGCGGGTTGTGAGTGGATACAAGCGAACTACCCACGTCCTATTGAGCACTTTGTACTAGCCGCTAACCTTGATACCGATAAAAAGCACTCTCACTTAAACTCTCTGCATACCCGCGGAAAGCGCGTTGTAGCAGAAATAACCCTGCCAAAACAACTTATGACGGAGATTATGCATTGCCCGCCAGAAGCATTATTCAAACAGCGCCAGTATTCAAATATGGGCGCACTAATGGCAGGTAGTGTTAATAACGGTGCCCACTTCGCTAACGGCATCACCGCTATGTTTATCGCTTGCGGGCAAGATGTCGCTAATGTGGCGGAGTCGTCGGCGGGGTTTACCTACGCTGAAATTACGCCAAATGGAGACTACTACTTCTCTGTGACTATTCCTTCGTTAATCGTTGCTACATACGGTGGAGGAACCGGTTTAGCTACACAAAACGAGTGTTTAAACGTACTTGGCTGCACAGAAAGGGGCAGTGTAAATAAGTTTGCGGAAATTGTCGCTGCGACCGTATTGTGTGGCGATCTGTCGCTGGGTTCTGCAGTCGTCGCAGACGAATGGGTAAGCAGTCACGAGCGACTGGGTAGAAACCGTTAAAGGTTTTTAAATCTGTCACCTAACGCTTAGCAATGCAGTTCGAATAAACTGTGCGCTACTGCCGAAGGTAACTAAATTCTGTATAGAGAAATTATACAGCAGGTATGCTGGGGCGCGTAACAACAAAGTACGCGCCTATTCCCATAAATAGACCTATGCCAATGTAAGCTGGAATAGGCATTGATGCGAACAGGCAAACCAGAATAAAGCTCACCAACATACTGCAACACGCTATGCATTTCA
This sequence comes from Alteromonas sp. BZK5, assembly GCF_014349115.1. Lineage (NCBI taxonomy): Bacteria > Pseudomonadati > Pseudomonadota > Gammaproteobacteria > Alteromonadales > Alteromonadaceae > Alteromonas > Alteromonas sp. BZK5. The sequence goes on from NZ_JACSOE010000043.1 coordinate 29,521, forward strand.
CTTTTTTCGAAATTGCACCATGTTTTCGCCACGCAACAAGACTGGGGCCATATTTAGGGTGTTGAAGTAACCAGTTTTCAAGGCGCGGTGAAGATTGAGTAAAACAAAAAAGCGCACCTATCAAAAAAACAGTTGTTGGCATTACCGGCAAGAATGCGCCAATAATACCTAGAAGGGTAAAAAACAACCCGAGTGATAAATACAGTACTTTTTTCATGAAATACCAACGCCCAATGCTAGCCGATTCCTTGGTAGGTGCTGTGACCACACACCCGCTGAACACTTTTCCGAAGTGCTAAATTTATACAGTCATTTTAGATAGTATGGATCTATGTAGCCTTGTCGTAAATCAAACCTACCTTTTAACCCAACGCCAAAATAACTAGGTTTCCACCTTCATTGGTCTAAATTTGTAGTACTAACATGTGCCCGGTCAAAAGTGATGAGCAAATCCGAGACCTCACTATCTGGCTGATTTTCAAACTTAATAGTGAAGTTGTAGCAGGATAAACTACTTCCTATCGGACGACTGTTTAACCTGCTGCCACAGCGCTTCCATTTCATCAAGCGTCAATGTGTCGAGCTTCTCGCCCTGCTCTGCCGCCAAGCGCTCTACACCTTTAAACCGGTTAGCAAACTTGTTACTGGCGTTTCTAAGTGCGGTATCAGCATCTACCTTGCAATGTCTTGCCAAATTAACCATGGCAAAAAGTGCATCACCAATTTCTTCTTCAATAGCTTGTTGGTTGTCGGGCACGCCACTTTTTAAAGGAGCAACACCCGCATTCAGTGCCCCCTGTGCTCGCTGCTTGAAGTCTAGCTCTTGCTGAATCTCTTCCACCTCTTCGCGCACTTTATCTATGACTGGAGCGGCATTAGGCCAATCAAAGCCTACCTTTGCACAGGCTTTCTGCAGCTTTTGCGCATACATAAGTGCCGGCATACCTTTGGGGACGCTATCTAAAATACTGGGCTCCATTGCTTCGTCGTCTTGCTTCAAACGCTGCTTTTTAAGCTGCTTTTCTTGGGCTTTGATAGCATCCCACTGCGCGTTTAAAGCACTGTCGTTCAATTGGGTACGTTTTAGCGTGAGGTTTTTATTTGTATCCCCTGCTCCCTCAGATGCGAGCGGGTTAGCAAAAACATGAGGGTGACGACGCACGAGCTTATCACTAATGCTTTGCGCCACATCGTCAAAAGTAAATGCGCTAGATTCACTGGCTATCTGTGCGTAGAACACCACTTGAAACAGCAAATCACCCAACTCATCTTTAATGTCATGCATATCACCAGTGGCAATAGCATCAGCCACTTCGTAGGCTTCTTCTATGGTGTAGCGAGTTAGGCTTTCCATGGTTTGTTTTACATCCCACGGGCATCCAGATTGCGGGTCGCGCAGCTGCGCCATAATGTCAAGCAGCCGCTGCGTTTCACTAAGCTTAGCTTTGTTTGCGTTTTGCATCAGTCACGCCTTTAAGCTGTCGCAATCGGGTTAACACTTTTGATACGGTGTCGAGATCGTGCACCTCTATCGAAATGGTGATAAGCGCCGTCTGTCTGTTTTTATCACTTAGGCTATTAACCCCCAAAAGCGGCACGTTTTCATTCGCCAGCACCGTGGTGATATCGCGCAACAGGCCGGTTCTATCGTGACAGAATATATCTATGCCTGTCTCAAAGCCCACTTTAAGCTCTTGTGACCAATTCACTTCTATTTGACGCTCAGGATGTTGTGACAATAAGTGCTGCAGCTGGTCGCAGCTTTCTTTATGAACGCTTACACCACGGCCTTGTGTGATATAGCCTAAAATTGCTTCGCCTGGTACTGGCTTACAGCAATTCGCCAGCTGGCTCATTAAGTGGCCCACGCCCTGCACCACCACTGCATCTTTTTTGCCCGTCCCGGCAGCAGTTTTGCGCGTTTTAACCTTAGGACTAATTTCGGGTTCTGGGGCTGGAGGCTCCTGCAAGTGATGAATAAAGTTAATCACCTGCATAACGCGCACATCACCGGCACCTACCGCAGTGTACAAGTCATCGAGGGTTTGTAAGTTAAACTTCTCAAATGCCTCATTGGGTACTTTGGCAGGTAAGTGGGCACGCTGAAGTTCGCGTTCTAGCAGCTCTTTACCGGCAGCCAGGTTTTTGTCCCTGTCCTGCTTTTTAAAGAAGGAATGGATAGTGGCACGCGCCCGTGATGAATGCACATAGCCAAGGCCCGGGTGCATCCAGTCGCGACTTGGGTTTGGCTCTTTTCCGGTGAGTACTTCTATCTGATCGCCACTTTGCAGTAAATAAGTGAAAGGCACTATTCGCCCATTCACTTTTGCGCCAATGCAGCGATGTCCCACATTGCTGTGAATATAGTAAGCAAAATCAAGTGGTGTAGCGCCTTGGGGAAGGTCAATAACATCGCCTTTGGGTGTGAACACGTACACCCTATCATCAAACACCTGACTGCGAAGTTCTTCAACCAAATCGCCAGATTCGGCCACTTCCTCTTGCCACGCTAGTATGCGGCGAAGCCAGTTTATGCGCTCGTCATAGCCAGACTGCTTGCCCGTACTGCCCTCTTTATATTTCCAGTGAGCAGCCACACCCAGCTCTGCATCCTGATGCATTTTCTGCGTGCGAATTTGAATCTCAACCGACTTCCCTTCAGGCCCCACGATAACCGTGTGAATAGACTGGTAACCGTTAGGTTTAGGGGTTGCGATATAGTCGTCGAACTCGTTAGGTAAGTGCTTATAGCTGGCGTGAACCGTACCAAGCGCGGCGTAACAGTCTTGAAGTCGCTCGGCAATAATACGCACCGCACGAATATCAAAAAGCTGCTCAAACGTAAGGCGCTTTTTCTGCATTTTTTTCCAAATGCTGAATATGTGCTTAGGACGGCCGTAAACCTCTGCGCGAATTTCTTCGCTATCAAGCAAGCCCTGCAAGTCGCCTACTATGGTTTCTATGTACTCGGCGCGCTCTCTGCGCTTGCCGTCAAGCTGATGAGCTATTTGTTTGTAGGTGATGGGATGTAGATAGCGAAACGCAAGGTCTTCAAGCTCCCACTTTAACTGACCAATGCCCAAACGGTTTGCCAGTGGCGCATAGATGCTAGCGCATTCGCGGGCCACCATAACGCGGGTTTCTTCGTCGGCTTTTTTAACCTGTTGCAATGCACAAATGCGTTCTGCCATTTTGATCACAACGGCACGCACGTCTTCTACCATCGCCAGCAGCATACGACGAATACTGTCTATGTGCTGTTCGTCCGACTTTTCTGCAAAGCCAGAGCCTTTTACTTTACGCGCATGTAGCGACTTAATGGCATCCATTCGGCGCACGCCAACGATCAGGTCGCGTATTTCCCCGCCGAATTCTTCATAAATATCGTCTTCACTCAAGGCGTGCTGTTCGCAATATGGAAAAACCAAGGCTGCCTGAAGCGTTGCGTCATCCATATTGAGCTGACACAAAATCTCAACCATTTCCTGACCAACCAACAGTCGCTCGGGAATAGATGACACTGCACTTAGTTTTTCTTTTGTTTCTGCACTTAACTCAAGGCTATCTAACCACGCTTCAAAGGGTGGTCGGTCGGCTTGGTGGACCTTTCTTGTCGATACCATATCCTTTACTCGTTACTGCTGCTTTCGCGTAAACAAGGCCATCATTTCCATGTGATGGGTGAAGGGGAACATTTCTGCTACGCCCGCTTTTTCCATTTCATAACCTCCGTCTATCAACACCTTCGCGTCTCTAGAAAACGTACTTGGGTTGCAAGAAACATACACTATCGTTTTTGGTAGTGCTTTTACAAGCGCATGACAAACGGTCAACGCCCCTTCTCTTGAGGGGTCTAGTAGTACCTTATCAAAGCCCAGCTGTAATGAAGCCTCGACGTTGGTCTTATCAGCCAAATCTAAATGCAGCCACTCTACATTTTCAATGCCCTGTTGCTGTGCATTGTCTTTGGCGCGGCGCACCATCTCTGCCACACCTTCTACCGCCTGAACCTTTGCACCTAACTTAGCAATAGGTAAAGTAAAATTGCCCAGCCCGCTAAACCAATCAGCGATACGTTCGCTGGGCTTTGGGTTTAGCCAACCTATTGCCTGATTAACCATTTTTTCGTTAACCACTTTATTAATTTGAATAAAGTCGTTAGCACTAGGTGAAATTGAGCAGCCATTTACCGTGTTCATCACCATATCAGTACCACGGCCCACACTGCGAATGTGCCCCTGCTTATTTTCAAGCTTTAATTCAATACCGCAGACACCAACTGATGAACTCGTGTTCACCAATTCGCTCACTGCATCAATAAGCTCAGCTTCAAGGGCTTTGGTGTGTTTAATAACAAGATGCGAGGTGTTGTCGCCTGCAATAAGGCTGATATGTCCAATATGACGCGCTGACTCGAACCCTGTAAGCGCTTCTCGTAAAGGGCCAATAAGTTTAGATAGCGGGTCGACCAGTATTGGGCAGGTTTCTACATTGATAACGTTACTGCTATTTGCTTCACGAAAGCCTAACTTAATTTGATTGGGGTTGCGGGCATCTATAGCCAGTCTTGCTTTCCTGCGATATTGAGGGCGCGGCCCTGCTAAAGGTGCTTGCCAAACATTTGGCTTCATTGCAAGGTGACGTTCCATCATCACTTTAAGAGCACGGTCACGTTGCTCAAGGGCAGCGTCAGGCTTTATGTGCTGTAGCTGACACCCACCACATGCATCAAACACAGGGCAAAAAGGCGCTTGTCTTTCATCACTTGGCGAATGAATGTTTGTCGCCCTGGCGTTAATGACTTTCTTTTTGCTAGATAGCACCTCTATGTCGCAGGTTTCTCCTACAAGGGCACCTTCAACAAATACCATCGGATTGCCGCGCACTACGCCATTGCCCATCCAGTCCAAATCTTCAATGGTGACCGTGTTAGGCTTTTGACTTTCACTGGTATCCGCTGCTTTTTTCCTTTTCCCAAATCGAAGTCCTGCGACCTGCGCGTTGGCTCTGGCATTCCCTTTTTTTGAAGCGCCACGCTCAGTAAGCGACGTTTTGCCTTTTTGCTTGCTACGAGATTGTTTAAAAAGGTTTGCCAAGTGTGACTCCGGTTACTTGCTTTACGTCGTTTGATGTTAGTAGAGGTTTTTGCGCGCGCTCACCAAATAGAAGTCGCCTGCGTGGGTTAGGGGCAGTTGCTCTATTCAGACTCTAGTATAACGGTGGCGACAGCATAATGCTGCTCATCTGAAATACTGACCACGCTTCGCGTGATACCTCGGTTTTTGCACATTGCAGCAAACTCGCCAGAAAAATGAAGCTCTGGCGCACCTAAATCGTTATTGCGCACTTCTATATGCTGCCAGCTGATCCCGTTTCCAATCCCTGTACCAAGGGCCTTCACTGCCGCTTCCTTGGCGGCAAAACGTTTGGCTAAGAAGCGGACTGGCGTACCGTGTTCGCTGAACTGCTGCCACTCGGCAGGCGTAAGCACTCGCTTGGCTAAGCGTTCATTAGCGCCATCGCCTTTACCAAGTCGCGCTATCTCTACAATGTCAGTACCTAGCCCTACAATCGCCACGTTATCTACACCCTTTTGAATCTAAGGTTAAATGCCCGCTCGTGCTTCTAGCATAAGTTTACGCATATCAGCTACAGCCGTATGAAGGCCATCAAACGCGGCGCGAGCAATGATAGCGTGGCCAATATTAAGTTCGATTAACTGAGGGATAGCCGCAATAGGCTTAACATTGTGATAGTGCAAGCCATGACCGGCGTTCACTTTAAGCCCTAAGCTATCGGCATACTCGATACCTTCAACTAAACGGGCTAGCTCTTTATGCTGCTCTTCTTCGCTGGTGGCTTCTGCATATTGGCCTGTATGAATTTCGATGTAAGGAGCGTTACATGCTGCTGCCGCGTCAATTTGCGCTTTGTCGGCATCAATGAACAACGACACCAAAATGTTCGCATTAGCGAGTCGCTCGCACGCCGCTTTGATGTTTTCAAAATTCCCTGCCACATCAAGACCACCTTCGGTAGTCAGCTCTTCGCGCTTTTCCGGTACTAAGCAACAAAAAACAGGCTTCACTTCTTCGGCAATGGCCAGCATTTCATCGGTTACCGCCATTTCCAAATTAAGTCGGGTATTAATGGTTTGCGCTAAAATGCGTACATCGCGGTCTTTAATGTGACGGCGGTCTTCACGTAAATGAACAGTAATGCCGTCTGCACCTGCACGCTCGGCAATATCCGCTGCGTGCACTGGATCTGGGTAATGCGTACCGCGCGCATTGCGCAGCGTTGCAATATGGTCGATGTTAACGCCTAATAAAATCGTGCTCATTTCACCACCTAACCTTTAAGAGCGATAGAAGAGGCCTGCTCTTCCTGTTTAATACGTTGCTTTAAGGGTAAAAATACCCTTTTAAGGAAAGTCGCAATTGTAGCAAATTTTTTTGTAGAACGTGCTTATTAAGCGTTTGAGTTAAGAGAAAATAATTTAATGCTATTACCGCGGTTTGGGCATAAAAAGCTCGCGGCTTTTAAGTGGCTTTTCACCAATTAGCGGCTTCAGCAAGTCCCGGCAAAGCACCTTAGCCACTTTTTTACTAAGCGGCGTAAATTCCCCCTGTGATAAACTAAGCAGCGCTTGTCCAGGAAAGCCTCGCATACCGCGGGGACCAGCCATATCGTCAGGCAGTCGCACGAACCCTGCGTCTATCTGAAAATGATAACTACCGGTTTCTTCTATGGGCAATTCGTACTCGACGTCGGTGGTGAAGTCGGGCAACAACCCCATTTCGTCAAGCAGTGCAAATTCGAATTGACGTAAGGTCACTTCTATGTCGCTATTATCACGAAGGGACAGCAGCGCATTTTCATAAGCATTGTGAACGCCATCGCTGGCAAGCCCTGCCGGCATAACGCGATTAGTTAGCTCGTTAACGTACATGGCGCAAAATAACGCCGTGCCCACAAGGTTGATGGAAGGCGAAACGCTTTCAACGTGACGTAAGTTTTTTAACTCTGACTTTCCGCTTAACTGTAAACGAAGATGCTGAAAAGGTTGAAGCAGGCTTTTTTTGTCAGATTTACTATTCTTCACCCCTTTCGCTACCGCACTAACACGCCCTTCTTCTAGGGTAAAAAAGTCAACAATATAGCTGGTCTCCCTGTAAGGGCGTCTATGCAGTACATAGGCATTTAACCATTCATTATTCATTGTTGCTCACTGTGTGTTAATTGTTGTCGAAGTTGTGCCTGTGGCAACGTTAATATCAGCTGCGCTTAATTCGTACCACTTTCATGGTTTCAAACTCAATGCCAGCCAGATCTTCAACGTGGCGATAGTAGGTTACGTTCACTCGCGCGCCTTTTAAGCTTTGGTATTGCTGTTTACGCCGATAGATAAAAGGGACATCAATACCTTCTAGCATAATGGTGTGGCGAATCCAGTCGCTGTCTTTCTCTTCTCGCTGAACGTGGGAAATCACTTTTGCATTGTCGGTTTGATTCAGCTGACTATGCTTATCCACCAGCTTTTGTCTTTCGCTTTTCACCTTTGCCCCTTCTTTCCACAACTTTACGCTTATTGCTCGTTAGGCTTACTGGCCATCCGTCTGCGTGTGAACTCGCTCCTGCTAACGCGCTTCTATTTGCTCTACAATAAGTTGCACGGTTTCCTGACCGCGAAATACGTTGATATCGAGCCGATAGGCAATATGCACGCGTTTGACCATGGCATTCGGCCATGATTTTAAATCAACGTTAAACGCAATAGCATCGACCTCGTTAGCACCGTCACTTTTTAACACCATTTTTAGGTGCTTTTGGCCAACTAAGCGCTGGTCAAGTAGTGCAAATTCACCATCGAATAGCGGTGATTCAAAGCCCTGACCAAACGGACCTGCTTGACGTAATAAATGCGCAAAGGGTAAACACAGCTCTTCCGACGACAAGTCACCGTCGGAAAATAAGGCATGATTACCATCAAGCTTTGCCATATGCGCACGCGCAATATTAACAAAAGCACGCTCGAAGTCTTGAAGCTTAGCTACGGGCAAGCTTAATCCAGCGGCCATGGCGTGCCCGCCAAATTTTTCGATAACGCCAGGGTAGCGCGTATTAACTTCATCAAGTACATCGCGAATGTGCACGCCAGGAATTGAGCGTGCAGAACCTTTAATGATCTCGTCGTCTTGATGGGCAAAAGCGATAACAGGCTTAAGGTACTTCTCTTTCAAACGCCCTGCTACAATACCAATAACCCCTTGGTGAAAGTCTTCGCGATAAACCACCAGTGCGCTTGGCATATCGCCTTCATTCAGCGCCATTTGCTCTAGTACGGTTTCCGCTTGTGCTTTCATGCCGGTCTCAATCTCACGGCGTTCTTTATTAAGCGCATCGAGTTCCGCAGCGATCATTCGCGCTTGAATGGTTTCATCTTCTAATAAGCACGCAATGCCTTGGGACATATCGTCTAATCGACCCGCGGCATTAAGCCTTGGCCCAACCACAAAGCCTAAGTCAGTTGAGGTTAAGTGAGCGCAATCGCGATTCGCTACTTCGACCAATGCTTTAATGCCAGGTCGACACTTACCTGCCCGAATCCGCTGAAGGCCTTGATGAACTAAAATTCGGTTGTTTTTATCAAGCACTACTACATCGGCCACGGTGCCAACCGCAACAATATCAAGTAGCGACGCTAGATTTGGTGGCGCTACTCCCGCTTTTTCAAAATGCCCTTGCTGCTGTAACTCGGCTTTAAGTGCTAGCATGATGTAAAAGGCAACGCCAACCCCAGCCAAATTTTTAGAAGGGAATTCACAGCCAGGTTGGTTAGGATTTACTATCGCATCAGCAGGAGGTAGAACATCGCCTGGCAAATGGTGATCGGTAACAACAACCTGCATTCCCAACGACTTTGCATGGGTTACACCGTCAATACAGGAAATGCCATTGTCCACTGTGACAATAACCTCTGCCCCCTGTTTGGCAGCTTCATCCACAATAGGCACGCTAAGTCCGTAACCGAAGTCAAAGCGGTTAGGTACAAGAAAATCAACGTTGTGATAGCCCATGGCTCGAAGCGCCAATATGCATACCGATGTACTGGTTGCTCCGTCGGCATCAAAATCGCCCACAATAATAATACGTTTATTTTGTACAACAGCATCAGCGAGAATTTGCGCGGCCTGCGGCATGCCCTTCAAGACATTGAAATGGGTTAGTCCTTTTAGACCATTCTCCAAGTCATCTAAATTCGCAATATTACGACCGCGATAAATTCTATCGATAACAGGATGTAAGTCGGAACTAAGCGAGGCGCCGGTAACCTCACGGCGAACAATAGGCAAAATCATGAAATACCACTAACCAAAACTGTAAATGCAGTTGTCGATGCCAGTTCAAATAGGCTTTAATTAAAAAGACTGGAGTCGGGACACTTGATAATTAGTGCAGATTCCAAGTAAACGCCCGTGTGAGCTGCAAAGCAAAACTGTACGAAAAAACGCTAGAAAATATGAGGACGAATAATACCGCAGAAAACAAAAAAACGCACAAAGCGTGCGTTTTTATCATATTTAAGGTTAAGGACTGAATCGCTATTCAGCTTCCTCCAATGCTTTAGCAAGCAACGCAGCTGGCTGATAACCAGGAATCAATGAACCGTCTGGCAGTACGATATTTGGCGTGCCATTCACGCCTAATTTTTGACCTAACATGTACTGCTCTGCCACTTTATTTTTACAGCTTGCGCTAGCTACGTCGTTACCCGCTTTAGCTTTAGTTAACGCTTTTTGCGGATCTTTCGCACACCACACCGACACCATATCGTTGTAGTTTTCACTGTTTAACCCAGAACGTGGAAACGCAAGGTAGTGTACGGTGATGCCCGCATCGTTGAGTTCATCAATCTCGTTGTGAAATTTACGGCAATAGCCACACGTAATATCAGTAAATACGCTTATTTCATGCTTTTCGTTCTTGGCCTTAAACGTAATAGACGATGATTCCATCTCTTTTACGCCCTCTTTGCGCAGCCCAGAAAGTGCCAGTTCTGTTTCGTTACGCATCTCTTCATCAATGTTGAAAACACGGGCCTGAAGCAGATACTGCCCGTTTTCACTTACGTAAAACAAACCGCGGTTTGTTGATACTTGGACCAAGCCAGATACTGGAGAGTCGGCAATGGTTTCTACATCCAACCCTAACATTGACGATAACTTGTTGCGGATAGCGGCTTCGTCAGCTGCCTGCGCGCTAAGACCCAGTAATGATC
>NZ_JACSOE010000044.1:0-39201 GCF_014349115.1 Alteromonas sp. BZK5
CGCTTTCTAGAAACCCAGCTGCGTGAAGAAACCCGGGGATATTGGGTAAAATGCCTATAACAAGCGCAGTCACACCCGCCATGTTCCAACCGTTGTTCGCGCCATATTCGCCAGCGTGTTGAAATAGCGCATCTATGTTTAAGGTCGATTTTCTTAAGATAAAATAGTCGGCAATTAGAATACCCGCGATAGGGCCAAGTAGCGCAGAATATCCCGTAAGCCACGTAAATAAGTAGCCACCCGCGGTTTCAAGAAGCTTCCAAGGGAAGATAGCGACGCCGATACCAGCGGTTATATAGCCGCCCATTTTGAAGCTTATTTTCGAAGGCGCCATATTCGAAAAGCCATAAGCTGGGGCTACCATGTTAGCGGCTAAATTTGTGGTTAACGTGGCAAGTGCTAACGCAGCAAGTGCCAGCACTACACCCATGCCGCCCATTCGACCGGCAAGTGCAACAGGGTCCCATATGGCCTCACCATAAATGGTGACCGTTGCTGACGTTACCGCTACACCGATAAAGGCAAATAGCGCCATGGGTAATGGCAAGCCAATAGCTTGGCCTAACATTTGGTCTTTTTGTGATTTTGCAAAACGCGTGAAATCGGGAATGTTCAAAGCCATGGTTGCCCAGAAGCCTACCATGGAGGTTAAGCCCGCGAAGAAGGCTGTCCAAAACTGCCCTTCTTTGGCTCCACCTTCAACAAACTGAGACGGCGTTGACAACATTTCGCCAAACCCACCAGCATTAACGTATGCCCAACCAAGAAGCGCTAAGCCCATTAAGATCAAAAATGGTGCAGCAAAAGTTTCAAGCCAACGAATAGATTCGGTGCCGTGCTTAATAAAAACTAAGTGCATCGCCCAAAAGGCAAAAAAGCACAGAGTTTGAGTGATATCGATACCTAAAAACGGTAACGCTTGCCCCACAAATGCGTCGCCGCTGACGCTGTTTAAAATAACGTAAATAGCACTGCCGCCTACCCATGTGTTAATTCCAAACCACCCGCATGCCACAAGTCCACGAGCCAATGCAGGAATTTTCGCGCCTTTAGTGCCAAATGCGTTACGTAACAAAACAGGAAAAGGTAAGCCGTATTTGGCACCCGCATGGCCTATTAACATCATGGGTACGAGCACGATAATGTTTCCCAACAGCACGGTTATTACTGCCTGGTACCAGTTCATACCTTCAGAAACCAAACCTGCTGACAAAAGATAGGTGGGTACACACACCACCATGGCAACCCACAATGCCGCATAGTCTTTCCATACCCACGTTCTAGTTTCCGCGTTGGTTGGCGCTAAATCTTCATTCCATAAATCGCCATCGTAATGGGAAGGTTTTGTCATGGTTTGATTGTTGGTATTATCCACGATCTATTTCCTTATTGGGTTTGCTATTACTTGTTGCTTCTTTTTACACAGCGTCATGCTCGGCAAAGCGGTAGGTTAAAAAATGCATCAGCACTCTCAACGGCGAAACGATTAGATTAGAGGCTCGCTGCTAACCTTTATTGGAGCCTGCTGATCTTTGGTGAACAACAAAGGTCAACAGCCCCTAGCAAAAAAGAAAAGCAAAAATACTGCCGCTTCGCGCGCTTTGTTAACGCAAAACCTAAATACCGTTTTGCTACGTCGGTATTTAGGTTAGCTACGCACGTTTCTTTTTAGAAGTAGGTGATACGCTTTATATTGTTAAACAAAGCGCAACTACGCTAATTAGAAATTACGTCTTACCGTTACGCCATACGTCCTAGGCTTCGCATAGGAAATCTGGCTGGTTCCATAAAAACCAGTTACGTCAAAGCCAATCAATTCATGGTCTGAGTCAAACAGGTTATCTACATAAGCCGCTATTAGCCATTTGTCCTCAGCGTCTACCCAGGTTAAACGAGTATCAGCCGTGGCATAGCTATCAATTTCATGAGCGGTAAAATTCCGCGCATTGTGAAAGGTTTCCGACTGATAATTGGCTGACAGTTGGGCTGCCATATTGCCGTCGAAGGCGTCCCAGTTATAGCGAAGCATGGCAGACGCTTGATACTCTGGGGTGAATGGCGGCGTTGTATCAGCAAAGTACCCAGAAGCCACTTCTAAGTCTTCAACCACTGCATCGGTATATGAAAAGTTAACCATAACATCTAAGCTATCTGTCGGGGTTAAGAACACTTCTAATTCAACGCCGCTAAATGAGGCTTCTTCGTTTGACACCACCCCCGCATTATTCACCCACGAAAACGACTGGTAATCGCTGTAGTCATAATAAAAAACATTGGCATTAAAAACGCCGCTTCCCTGCATAAAACTGTGCTTTAAACCCGCTTCATACGCAGTAAGTTCTTCAGGTTCGTACAAGCTGAAACCTCCTTGAAGCGGGGCATTGAAACTCCCCGCTTTTACGCCCCGATTGATGCCTGCATAGTACAAACTATTACCCACACTGTATTCCAGCTGTAGCTTGGCCGACCACAGGTTTTGATCGTTAGAATCGACCAAAGTTTCTAAAGACGTCGTAGTGGTGTCAATTTCGATAACGCGGTCGTTAGTATTCTCGTTCTGATACACATTACCTACAAAGTCTTTGTCTTCACGGGTGTAACGTAACCCACCAACCAGAACAAGGTCGTCGGTCAAGCTATAGTCTATTTGCCCAAATACAGAATATGACTCGGTTTCAAGAGACACCAGGGTGTTATTTTCTTCACCGCCTAAGAAAAAGGTGGTGGGTGAACCCGCCAAGCCTTGGCTATAGTCCGTATCGATAGACAGATAATAAAGCCCCCCAACCCACTTTAAGTCTGCGGATTCACCTGAGAATCGAAATTCTTGGCTAAACTGCTCTATGGTGCTGTTAGATTGAAAAATAAGTTCGGGTGACGCGGTTTGGTCGGAGTCGAGGCCAACGGTACGTTTAAACTCTTTGAAATCAGACATGGCGAAGAAATCGAAGCTTTCAAATGCATAGTCTAATGTTGCCGCGAGGCCTTTTGACTTGATCTTGTTTTGATCGTCAAAGGCAAAGTCTTTATTTACTTTATTGCCCGACCCATCAGGGTCGAAGTTACCGTTGAAGTCGCCGCCTTGCACAGGACGGAAAGGATCGCCATTGAAGTTGCCGTCTACGCACACGCCCGCTTGAATAGTGTCACAGCCAAGCGGGTCGTCAGCAGCATAAATAACGTCAATCACATTGCCGTCGGCATCTTTTATCTCGGTGGTGTTCACCACCTGATACGGGCCTTCACTTTTGGTTGTATCTGACCAGTTACCGCTTAGTAGCAGCGAGCCTTCTTCGCCAATGTCAAACAGCAGCTGAGCACGAAACGCTTTAGTATCATCGTTGTACCCATTTTCCCCGCCTCCCACAGAGCCTAAACGGGTATCGGGTGCAGCACCGTCTTCATAAATATTCTCTAGTATCTCACCTTGCTGATTAGTAAACCCAGAAAAGCGGCCATAAATACCGTCTGCTAGTTCGCCTGATATGGCCCCTTCAAAGCGGTATTGCTCGAAACGTGCGGCAGTAAATTCCGCGTAGCCTTCTGTATCTGCAGTGGGCTTGGCGGTAACCGTATTAACCAGTCCGCCTGTGGCATTTCTTCCGAATAATGTTCCCTGTGGGCCTTTAAGAATTTCGATGCGAGCCACATCGAATAAACCAAAGGTTTGTGCTTGGGTACTGGCTAAATAGCCACCGTCAACGTATACCGCCACCGGCGCTTCCGCCAAGTCAGCGTAATCGTTTTGCACCACGCCTCGAATATTGAAAATAGCACGCTGACCACCGATATCACCGGCCAACGATACGCCGGGGGTAAACGCGATAAGCTCAGTACTGCTTTCAAGGCCAAGTGCCTCTAATTGTTCACCAGAAAACGCAGTAATAGCGATCCCTACATCGCTTATATTCTCGTTGCGCTTTTGCGCGGTAACTTCAATACTTTCCCAAACATTCTCTGCAGCAAAGGCCGCTGGCGTACTTAACGCCATAGCTACGGTTAACGCCAGCAGACGCTTGTGTGTGTTTAACGTATGCATGTTTTACTCTCGTTTATAGTTCTTTTTAACAAGCCTTGCGGCGGTGTTGTCCCGATATTTTTATAAGAGTAACGGTCGACGTGAACTGCATATCGATTGCCACTGGGGTGCAAACCTAAGGCAGGACTGGAGAGGAACTGCCAAAGGCTTGCGGTTTTAAATTGTTATTATTGATGGCTCATGGCTGAGCCTAAAATCTCTGTTCTTTTACCTGCTGCGAACAACTTTGCGCCATAAAGGCTTAATAGTTACCGTGCGTGGGCAAAGTTCTTATGGTCATTTATGGTTAATCAAGGTCAATACGCCATGACATTAACTTGGAAATGAAAAGCTCACTCCTTCTCGAATGCCGCTTGAAGGCCAACGTTGAGTAATGGTTTTGCGTTTGGTGTAGAAGCGTACGCCATCCGGGCCGTATGCGTGAAGGTCACCAAAGAGTGAGCGCTTCCAACCACCAAAGCTGTGATAAGACACGGGCACTGGCAGCGGTACGTTTATGCCTACCATGCCTACTTGGATATTGTCTGAGAAGTAGCGAGCAGCCTCGCCATCTCGGGTGAAAATGCACGTACCATTGCCGTATTCATGGCTGTCAATGAGCTGCATGGCTTGTTCCATGCTGTTAACGCGCATAACTTGTAGTACAGGGCCAAAAATCTCAGCTTTGTAGCTGGCCATTTCCGGCGTAACCTTGTCGATAAGCGTTGCACCTAAGAAGAACCCCGTTTCGTAGCCTTTTACGCAAGAGTCTCTGCCATCAACGACCACATCAGCCCCTTGCTCAGCCGCGCTGGTTATGTAGCCTTCTACTTTCTCTTTGTGCTGAAGTGTAATCAGTGGGCCGAAATCGTTAGTCGCATCGTCAAAAGCTCCTACTTTTAAGCTTTTCATGGCTGATTGCATTTTATCTACAATTTCATCCGCCACTTTGTCGCCTACGGCAACCACGACAGACAACGCCATGCAGCGCTCGCCTGACGAGCCAAAAGCAGCACCTAAAAGCTGATTCACTGCGTTGTCGATGTCGGCATCGGGCATCACAATAGCGTGGTTTTTAGCGCCACCTAATGCTTGGCAGCGCTTGCCATTAGCATTGGCTTTCGAATAGATGTATTCGGCGATGGGCGTTGAACCCACAAAACTCACCGCTTTAATGCGCTCGTCATCAAATATTTGATCAACCGCTTCTTTGTCGCCGTTAATGACGTTGAAAACGCCGTCGGGTAGCCCAGCTTCTTTAAGTAGCTTTGCTAGGAAAATAGCGCAGCTTGGATCTCGCTCAGAGGGTTTTAAAACAAAGGTGTTGCCGCATACAATGGCAAGCGGAAACATCCAAAGGGGCACCATGGCCGGAAAGTTAAATGGTGTAATTCCCGCCACTACGCCAAGAGGCTGAAACTCGCTCCATGAATCTATACTTGGCCCAACATTTTTACTGTGTTCGCCCTTTAACAACTGGGGTGCACCGCAGGCAAACTCAACATTTTCGATACCGCGCTGTAATTCGCCTGCCGCGTCGTGGCTTATCTTGCCGTGCTCCGCACCAATTAACGCAATAATTTCATCGGCATGTTCTTCTAGTAAGCTTTTAAATTTGAACATAACGCGAGCGCGCTTACTCACTGGCGTATTGCGCCACTCAACAAACGCATTTTGCGCGCTGACGATAGCGTCGTTTACCGTCGCTTTTGACGCCAGTAAAACCAGTTTTTCTGCCTCGCCCGTCGCTGGGTTATAAACATCTTGCATGCGCCCCTTTGGGGTACAGGTTTCACCGTTAATAAAGTGGCCTACTACTTTCATTATTTGTCTAATCCTTTAGTTATACGTCTTTACAAGCGCTGTGATAGCCGCGCTGATAATATAAAAGGGCGTCGGCTTCTGGGTCTTGCTTGATATCCACTACCTGGCAAAAAATAACGTCGTGAGTGGCCACACTTTTAACGTCTGTAATTATGCAATCGAAGCTTACTGCAGCATCGGCAAGCCTTGGGCAGCCAGTCGTCGATTCAACCCAATCACCAATTTCAAAGCGTTCGTTCATGGGCGCTTTACCACCGAATGTGTTTGAAATTAACTGATGCTGTGAAGTAAGGGTGTTGATAACCAAATGCGTGCTGTTTTTAAATATCTGATGTACAGATGCACCGCGATTTAAACAAACCAATAAGGTTGCAGGGTTATCACTTACGCTACATACGGCGGTCGCCGTAAAGCCTGCACGCCCTTCTGGGCCAATGGTTGTAACGACGTTTACCGCTGCCGCTAAACTCGACATACCTTCTCGATAAGCTTCGGGAGTCACCGGGGGAAGCACTTCTGTTACTGCGTTTTTTATTGCTGTAATAGTCATACAAATATCCTTTAAGTTGGCGTTACACGATGTGGCAGGCTTGCTCGAAACTTAAGCGAGGTAAGCGTTTATGTACTTTCTCTTTATCGCCGTAGCCAATGTTCAGTAAGAAATTCACCTTCCACGTGCTATCTGAAAAGAAAGTTTCGTTAAGTAATGCGGGGTTGAAGCCAGACATGGCGCCAGCGTCAAGGCCTAGGGCGCGAACGGCGCTTATTAAGTAAGCCCCTTGCATAGAGCTATTGCGCATGGCGGTCTCATAGGCCGCTTCTGGACTTGAAGTAAACCAGCTTTTCGCATCTGCATAAGGGAATAACGTAGGAAGCTCTTCGTAGAACTCTTCGTCGTAGGCCACTATAACCGTACAGGGTGCGGCCATGGTTTGCTCAACATTACCGCTTGAAAGGCAAGGTTTGAGCTTTTCTCTCCCTTCATCTGAGGTAATAAAAACAAATCGCGCTGGGCTACAGTTTGCAGATGTCGAGCCTACTTTTACCAAATCGTACAGCTGTTTCAACACGGCTTCTGAAATAGGTTTGTCGTGCCATTTGGTGTGGGTATGCGCATCAGTAAAGAGTTGGGCTAGTCCAGCTTCATCAAGTGGGCTAGTTGCTTTCAACTCTGTATTTTGTGTATCAGTCATTGTAAATCCATTCCAGTTTTATCAAATTTTTTAAGCACTGCGCTATGTTCTCGATTTCTGCGCTTAGCCCATTTTTAGCTGCTTTAGCGTTGACGCTGTACTTGCAGCTTGCTTAGAAAGTTTTCGCCTCATCAGCTGAAAAACACCCCAAAGCCTGATGCAGTGTCATATTCACGTTAGGCCAATTCCCTTAAATAGCTGCGAAGCAGTTCATTAAACGCAATTGGGTTTGTAATGCTTGATGCATGCCCGCCGTATTCCATGACCGACAATTCGGCGTTGGGCATAGCTTCAGCCAACATCTGTGAACGCTGCCACGGCACCAAGGTGTCGTCTTTGTTGGCTAGCGCTAACGTTGGTGTGGTGATGGCGTACAAACTCTTATCAATATTGAACGTACTAAGGGCACCAATGCGGGCGAGCAAGTTTTCCTCGTTAGGGAAATGGTTGAGTAAGTGCGCCTCTTCCTCTGCCAAGTGGGCGGCATTCGCGGCTATCCAATCAGGCGGAAACAGCAGCAGCGCCTGAAGTTGCAAATACATGTCCTTTCTGCCTGCCGCCAATAACGCTTTGCGTATATTAAAGCAGCGCAATGTGTGCGGATTTGGACTGCTCCACGCATTTACCAGCACTAAACTTTGTAAAAGCTTAGGTTTAGACAAAGCAAGCTCAAGCCCCACCAAACCACCCAGCGCGTGACCGACGAAATGGCACGCTTGCACTTCAAGTTTTCTAAGAAGTGCAGCGAGTTCATCCGCCATATGTGAAATGCTGTAATTCGCTGGCAAGTCACCCACACTTTTGTTGGTGCCATAGTGATCGTAAGTGATCACTCTGTAGTCTTGGGCAAAGTCACCCAGTTGCGGCTGCCAAAATTTAGCTGCCCCGCCCAGACCTGAACTAAACACAATCGTAGGTGCGTCGGGCGACGTCAGACCGTGTATTTCGTAATGTAACTTGTTACGCATTTCGCCGTTCATTTCGCCGCTAATGTGGGCGTAGCTTGCCTGCACTTCAGAATGCATAAAGCTCACCTATATAGAACCAGTGGGCGCAGTTCGCGGGAAGTCCAAACATAATCACCTACCCAATGTGTGCTACAGACGCAATTTCAATTAAGGCTTCAGGCTTTACCAGCCCAACCTTAATGCAGTAGCGCGCTGGCTTTTCACCTGGAAAGTACTCGGCGTATACCTTGTTTACCGCGGCGTAGTCATCCCAATCGGTAATAAAAATTGAGTTGAAGGTGACGTCATCCATAGTGCCGCCCGCTTCTTCGATAACACTTTTAATGGTTTCTAGAACGTGGCGAGTTTGTGCTTCGGCGTCGCCGACGTGGACTACGTCGTTGTTTTCGTCAAACGGTAAGGTACCTGACACATATAAAATATTGTCAGCCATAGAGCCTGGAACAAAAGGAGCTATTGGCGTTGATGTACCTGCTGGAATAATGGCTTTCTTTGGCATGTTCTTATCCTTTTCGTTGCGCTTTCTATGCATTGCTGCCTAGCGCCTATAAATGATTTACTTCAATTCGTGCTAACTGACTTATCGCGTTGATTTCATATCCGTAGCTAGTCGAGGCTAAGAAAAAAGTATCTAACTCGCCCCTTCAAAGACTTCACAGAACTGCGCGGTGGTAGACACCCACCCGAAAAACGTCTGAATGTTGAAAAGTGACGCCTCGTGAATATCCGGTGGACCAGCTTGATATGCGGCATCAGCCAACACCACACCAAAATATTCCAGGTGAAAGCCATCGCGCAGCGTAGATTCCACACAGACATTGGTTGCAATGCCTGTAAACACTAAGTTGCGAATACCGCGTGCGCGCAGCATGCTGTCTAAATTAGTATTGTAAAAACCGCTGTAACGGGTTTTAGGAATAACGATGTCGCCATCTTGAGGCTTTAGCGCATCTACAAGCGCGTAATCCCAAGTACCTTTGGCCAGCAAACTTCCCTTAAGCTCTGGTTGTTTGCGCATGGTTTTAAGGGCATTAGACTTATACCAGTTCGGCGAACCGGGGCCGCCGGCCTCCTTGTAGTCGGCATCCCATCCATTTTGTAAGAACACCACAGGCATGCCTGCAGCCCGCGCTGTTTCAAGCACTTTAATGGTATTTTGAATGACTGGCGCCGTAGTGGACACATCAAAACCCGCTTTGTCTAAGTAGCCGTTTTTACTGGCATAAGCGTTTTGCAAATCCACCACAATAACGGCAGTTTCCGCAGGGTTTAACGTCAACGGTTCGGGCTTAGCTGGCAGTACGGGCTGCCCCGTCTGGCGCACTTGAAAGCACCCTGAGACCTCAAATATTTCACCGGCTGACATTAGGCGGCTCCCGATGTGCTAAGCAAATGCTGACGGGATTTCATTAGCGGCTGAATTTTAGTGCCGAAATCATCCATGCCTTTAAGGAAGTCATCGAAGGTCAGCAATACACCTTCACAGCCCGGCACTGTGGCTATTTCATCAAGCATAGAGGCCACCGACTCATAGGAACCCACCAGCGTCCCCATGTTCAGGTTTACTGCTGAGGTTGGGTTGGTCATATCGCGGATATTCGTGTCTTTACCCGATGTCTTATCAGCAGCTCCTTGCGTTGCCATCCAGTCCAACGCTGACTGATCTTTGCCGTCTTTATAGCTTTCCCATTTCGCCATGGCGGCTTCATCCGTCTCATCGGCAATAACCATGATAAGTACCGCTGAACCTACGCTGCGACCGTGTTTTTCGGCCGCTTCAGTTAAGCGCGCTGCAGTGGGTGCAAAAGCGGTTGGTGTATTCACACCTTTACCAAAGCAAAAGTTATAGTCGGCATGACGGGCAGAAAAATCCATGCCTGCTGCGCTTTGACCGGCACAGATAAGTGGAATTTTTCGCTGTGGCTTGGGCAGCATTCGGCAATCATCCATTTGGAAATGCTCGCCTTTAAAATCGCTTTTTCCGGTTTCCCATAATTCTTTGACTACCTGAATGTATTCATCCAAGTACTCATAGCGGTTACCGAAAAATTCATCGCCCGGCCACATACCCATTTGCGAGTATTCAGGGCGTTGCCAGCCAGTGACTAGGTTTACGCCAAAACGACCGTTGGAGATAGAATCGATGGTACTGGCCATGCGTGCCATGATTGCAGGCGGCAAGACTAGTGTGGCAGCCGTGGCATATAGCTGAATTTTTGAGGTAACGGCGGCAAGGCCTGCCATTAACGTAAACGACTCTAAGTTGTAGTCCCAAAATTCGGTTTCACCGCCAAACCCTCGCAGTTTGATCATAGAGAGCGCAAAATCCATATCGTACTTTTCAGCCTTCATTACAATCTCTTTGTTGAGATCGAAGGAAGGTTTGAACTGAGGCGAATTTTTCGAAATTAGCCAGCCGTTGTTCCCAATCGGAATAAATACACCTATATCCATGTTGTACCTCTGCTTGTATGCGTTTTAAGCGGTTTATCCCGCTTTTTTTAAGGTTGCCGAATTCAAAACATTGAAGTGGCGGTATACTTAGTGAACAGCATAAAGCAGGCCAATTTATTTAATCTATAAATTTCAGTCACTTACAAAATTCAACAACCCAAATTGGACTTATTGGTTCAATTTGGAACACCAAGTCCAGTGCAATTGAACTTAATTGGTGCATATTTGTGCAAATGGGTTTATAGCGACGAGAACTCCACGTAAACTAAGCGCCTGATCACGGAAATTCCGGTAAAGAAGAGACAAGTAGTGAGTAAATCTGAAGGTCAAACAATTACGAAATCAGCGAGAGCATTTAGCCCGACCACGCAAAAGCGAAGAGAAAAAGCGTTATTAGAAAAGCGTACTCGCATTATGGATGCTGCCCTTTCCTTGTTCTCAAAGAACGGCGTGAGTGGCACCACTGTAGAGCAAGTATCGGAACTAGCGAATGTCTCAAAAAGTAATTTACTGTATTACTTTAAAAGTAAAGAGGGTTTGTACTTATCGGTTATTACCCACCTTTTAGATGTGTGGTTAACGCCCCTTCAGAGCTTTTCAGCAGAACAAGACCCTATAGAAACCCTGAGCGACTACATTAAAGTAAAACTTGAAATGTCGAGGGACAATCCAGCTGAATCTAAGCTTTTTTGCATGGAAGTGGTACAAGGTGCCCCTCTGTTGATAAAGGAATTAGAAACGCCGCTCAAAACACTGCTGGACGCGAAAAGCGCCGTCATTATCGAATGGATTGAAGCGGGTAAGCTAAAGCCTGTTGACCCTATACACTTGATATTCAGCATTTGGGCCATTACTCAGCATTACGCCGATTTCAGCGTGCAGATCAAAGCCGTAACCGGCAAAGATTTAAGCGATCCCGCTTTCTTCGAGAGCACGCTAAGCAACATTCAGCACATTATTTTAGGCGGGCTAAAGCCAGCGTAATACTTGATGCATGAGTTGCCATGGGCGTGGAATAAATTTGAGGGAGGGTCTTTTGGCGCTCTCGCATGTGGAGGACATTAACCACTCTTACAATGGTAATAGTGACGAACTTTCTTTCAAAAAACCTTCCAGTCGCTCGACCTGGGTAATTGCCACGCCCCCGTAGCGCTTTTCAATCAACTTTAAATCATACAGCTTCGTTAATGATTTATGTGCGGTAAGTACGGTAACGCCCAATCTTTCAGCATAATCGCTTTGCCTTAACGGTATAAAGACGTGCTTAGAGGTAAGATACGATTGATAAATTAGCTTAGCTAACTGGACGTGAGTGGGTAAGCGTCGAATATCATCCAACCTTTCCAGCGCCGAGTGAAGCTTTATTGCCAGTGACCGGGTGATGAATTCAGCAATCGCTGGATGTTGGCTTGTCAGAGAACGAAAAGCAGGTTCAGGTATTTGTAATACCTTACATTCCGTTAGTGCTTCAGCGTGATGCGTTCTTGCAAGTGATGCATACAATGTGAACTCGCCAAACGTATCTCCTCGTTGCAATACAGTAGTAATTTGATAACTGCCGTCCAGGCCATAATTACCAATCTTTACTTCTCCTGATACCACAACAGACAGCCCTTTGTTTTTACTTCCCCTATCGTGAATTGTCGAGGTAGCCGCATAGGTTCTTAGCGTTCCAAAAGGCAAACAAAGCTCGACGTAGTCGTCAGGCATAATGGTTTGCTGCTTGCCGTGAATGTAAGACATGACATTCAAATCTATACAAGTATATATTCTTGCATGTTAACGCAATGTAAATTCACTCTCAACAATCTCTTGGTGGGAGTCATTACAATGGGTTATCAATGGGCAATTTTAGCGGTTTTTATTATGTTTGCTTTGCTAGAAGCGAAGAATGGTAAGCTATTTAAAAAAGCGACAGAAGTAAGCGATGATGGAAAAGTAGAGCTGATAGGTACGTTACTCTTATTTATTGTAACTCAGCCACTGGTTCTATTTTGTTCTGCAACAATGATGGCACTAGCATTTCCCCAATATCAGGGAATACTTGTAGATTCCCCTATTCTCTTGCACATAGCGCTACTTTTGATTTTCGATGACATGATGCAATATTGGTGGCATAGGCTCTCACATTCCACCCGATTTCTTTACAACTTACATAGAGCCCACCATAACGCTAAGTACATGAGCGTTCGCATTATTTACAGAAATAATTTTTTCTATTACCTGTTTATGCCTTCGCTATGGTTTTCCGGCGCGCTAATCTACCTAGGATTGGGTTGGACCTATGCCTTTTACTTGGTGGTTAAACTTACCGTTATCACCGGCGCCCACGCAGAGTGGAAATGGGACAAAACACTGTACAGTATTCGGTGGTTACATCCTGTAGCCTGGGTAATTGAGCGCTCGATATCAACGCCTTCTACACATAGTGCGCATCATGGATTAAAAGCCGATGACGGCGTGACCAACTACAAAGGTAATTATGGAAATCTGTTGTTCTTCTGGGATGTGCTATTTGGTACCGCTAAGATCACCAGGCAGTATCCTGCGCAATACGGTATTGAGGGGATGTTTTACGCCAACTGGAAAGAACAGCTTATTTGGCCGCTTTATAAAACACCGCGAAAGCCTAGAGTAGTGCGAAGTCCATCGACGAAAGTGAACGATGCTAGCCAACCTTTGATACCGAACACAAAACAAATACCTACGGGTGAAACAATTGAAAGTAAAGCCTAGCGCATTGATACGCAGCAAGTGGGTTCGTGCTAGAATAGGGTCTTAATCTAGAACAAGCAGCGGCACTTTATGAATCAACAACCTAATAATCCCTTACATGGCTTAACGCTAGAGAAAATCGTCACGCAACTTCACGAGCGTTACGGATGGGATGGATTGTATTACCGCATCAAAGTGAACTGCTTTAATAACGATCCTTCGATTAAATCGTCACTTAAGTTTCTTAGAAAAACCCAATGGGCGCGAGATAAAGTAGAGCAGCTTTATATACAGACGTTTAGTAATAATGCCTCAAATGGTGAATCTTAAAGCCATTTGAGCTGCAAAAACCTGAAACCGGTTTCCACAAAAACGATTCAAGTGGGTCTGAGCCGCTTGGGACATTAGACAAATAAACCAAGCATTAGTACGAGAAAAAGCCCAATAAAACCTATTAGGGTGGCCATACACGTCCAAGACACAAACGTGTCTTTCACAGAAATATCAAAATAACGGTTTACGATCCAAAACCCCGTATCGTTCACGTGAGACATGGCCGTAGCGCCTGCCGCTATTGCAATTGTCATCAGGGCGAGTACTGATGGTGAAAACGCCAGTTCCTGCACTACAGGGCCCATTAAACCAGCAGCCGTTAACATGGCCACCGTAGCCGAGCCCTGAATAATTCTGACTGAAATTGCGATAAGAAACCCGGCTGCCAATGGTGGGAGCGGCGATAATGCGACAACATCGGCGAAGGCCTGCCCCGCCCCAGAATCGATGAGCACTTGTTTAAACATGCCACCCGCGCCTGTCACCAGTATGACTAAGGCAACCGGCTCTAACCCTCTTGATGCAATGTTTCTAATTTGTTCGCTTGATAAGCCTTGCTTCTTCCCTAGCACTTTAAAACAAGCAATGGTTGCAATGGTCAGAGCGATAAAGGGATGCCCAATAAATAGCAACGCCTCCTTCAAGACACCTTCGGAAAGCGTAAACTTTGCCAACGTACCCACCAGAATAGCCACTAGCGGAAATGTCAGTAGCGCCGCAACTGAACCAAAGCTGGGGAGTTCCTTTGGCTTTTTATGTGAAGCTTCAATGATATGGTTTGGGACAGGTACATGCAGGCGTTTCGCTAAAAATGTTGCGTAAATTGGGCCGGCTAAACACGCGCAAGGAATACCAACGATAAAGCCAAACAAAATGACTAAGCCGATATCCGCCCCTAAAATTGAAGCTACCGCTACAGGTCCTGGTGTTGGAGGAATAAAAGCGTGGGTGACAGCGAGCCCTGCTGTGAGCGGGATTCCGTAATAAATAAGCGACTTTCCTGATTTCTTTGCTAACGAGTAAATAAGAGGCATTAATATGATAAGCCCCACTTCAAAGAAGACAGGTATAGCAACAAGAAACCCCGTTAACACAACCGCCCACTGACTATTCTTATCACCAAATTTATTGTTGATAGTTTGCGAAAGCCTATCAATGCCGCCGGATTCTTCTAAGAATTGCCCGAACATAGCACCAAGGCCAACAATGGTCGCTACAAATCCCAGCGTGTTGCCCATGCCTGACTGCATGGAAGCCAGTACGTCGGCCGCTTGCATTCCCGTACCCAGGCCAACAAACGCTGCTGCCACAAGAATAGCGATAAAAGCATGAACTTTTCTAACTACAACTAAATATGTGAGAAGCACAATGCTACAAATGGCGACAAAAAGAAGGGAAAAAGTATCGGTCATACGTGCTCTCTGGTACCTGTTAGTGACATTGTCTTCATGTTGACGAAGCCATAATACGGAAATCACCCGCTACCTTTACAAGCTAAGTTGAAAAACCCAGTCAATGTTAAAAATTTATTAATACAAGATAGCTATCTGGTAACACTATTATAATCACCCCTTGAACGCAACCGGTTTCCAAACTAATATTTATGAGTAAGATGGAGACCAAATAACTCGCTCTTGATGTACTCCTGAACTTTAATGTGAGAGATAAGCTTATGACCCATTGCCATGTATTTTTCGTTTCGGGAGTTTCAGGAACGGGAAAGTCGACATTGAGCCAGCATTTAGCCCAACGTTTTGACATGCCTTTCGAAGAAGGAGATCGTTACCATAGCGAGGCAAACGTAGAAAAAATGTCTTCAGGTATACCACTGCAGGATGCAGACAGATGGGAGTGGTTAATTACGTTAAACATGATTGCCAAGCAACACATTCACGCCGGCCGGAACGTGGTTATAAGCTGTTCAGCGCTGCGCTCAGCCTATCGTGACGTGCTAACCAAAGATATCGCGCCTCACTGCCACTTTATTTACCTTCATGCGTCACAGTCTGTGCTTAGTGCGCGATTAAAACAACGGGAGCATTTTTTTAACGGTGATGCTATGCTCGAAAGCCAGTTTGCAGCCTTAGAGCTGCCTTCTAAAGACAACGCATTCATTATTGATGTTACACAAACTTTCGAGTGTGTTTCTCTGCAGGCGGAAGACTTTATACGCCCTTTGATATCGAATTAAACATCACGACATTAACACTCACTTCCGCGCGGAATAGCGGACCTAGCAGCACATAAAAAGATCGAAAAATGAGTAAGGTAAAAAAGTCACGCACAAAAATATCAGACGTAGCCAATCATTTGGGGGTTCACAAAACTACCGTATCTCGTGCGCTTAATAATTCTAGTGGCATTTCTAAATCACTCGCCCTTAAGATCAAAAATGCAGCGCGAGAGCTAAACTATATTCCGAACCGCGCCGCCCAATCATTATGCTCAGACAATAATAGAACCATCGCGTTATTGCTTCCGTCTTTTGGAAACAACGTGTTTAACGATGTGATGTTAGGCGTGAAGGCCGTGGCCGACAAAGCCAATTATGCACTGATGATTGGCGACTCGACCTATACCGAGCTTGGCGAGGAGCGTACTGTCGAATCTTACATTCAACAGAACGTGAGTGGATTCATTCTTACTTCCACGCGCCACACTGAAGAAACGAGAAAAATGCTGCTAGCCACAGGGACGCCTGTGGCCGAAATTATGGATATTTCTAGTGAGCCTTTTGATATTAACTACGGGGTAAATAACGAATTAGCAGCCCAGTCTATGACCCAGCATCTTATCGACAAAGGGCGCCGCAACATTGCTTTTTGCTCATTGTATTTAGATTGGCGTGCAATATTGAGAAAGCAGGGCTGGGCAACCGCACTGGACAATGCTGAGTTGTCCGCCGAGCGATATGTTTCCTCTAGAGCCGACGCCACATTTCAAGCTGGTGCTGAGCTTCTTTCAGAAACACTGCATAAATGGCCGGATACTGATGCGCTATTTTTTGTGAGTGACGAGCTTGCTGCTGGCGCGGTGATGGAATGTAATAGACGAGGTATCAAGCCTGGCAAGGATATCGATATCTGCGGTTTCAACGACTTGAGTTTTGCGCGCTCAATATACCCTGCCCTAACCACCGTATCAGTCCCGCGTCGTAAGATGGCAGAAATGGCAGCTGAATCATTGATATCGCTAATTGAGGGCGAAGACGTTGAACAAGCGAGCCAAGTTCTACCCTTTGAGCTTAAAATACGAGAAACCGCTTAGCAGACGTTTGGCAGCTTTAGCCCCTAGACTTGGTGCTCGTAAACCTGCGTTTCCTAACCTATTGTCTTTGAAGTTAGTGCTCAAAAATCCAGTGATAGAGTCATTTTAACGAAATTGCAGGGTCGTAAAGAAAACTCCCCTGCACACTCGCTCGATATTAACGTGTAACCAATACTATTTAGGCATCAGTATAGAGTGTAGTTATCCACTTCTCTTCATTAATGAAATTCCAGCTCCAGTCGGCCCACTTATCGTCTAAGCCCATCGCTTTAACTTCATCGAGGGTTTTGCCGTCTTGCTTAAGTGCCTTAACGTAGCTGAACGTTTCAGAGATCATAGCTAAAAATGCGCTGTATTCTTGCTTGTTACTGATGTCGCCGTGGCCAGGAATAATAACGGTTTCATCGTCTATTTTAGCAAGCAGCTGTTTTACTGAGTCCATATAGCCTTCCACATTACCGCCAGCCCCTTGGTCGATGTAGGGAAAGCGACCATTAAAGAACAAGTCGCCGGTGTGCATAACGTTGGGTTGCTCGAACCACACTACGCTATCGCCGTCGGTGTGGCCTACCGCTAAGTGCATCACGTGAAGGGTTTCACCATTGAAGTAAATTTTTATGCCGTCTTCATAGGTGATAGTTGGCAGCGCTTCCGGTTTTATCTTTTCATCGTTAGCTAGACGAACACGCACATTTTCGTGCGCCAGAATGGTCGCGCCTTTATGGCTGTGGAAAAACGCATTAGAGCCTGTGTGGTCGCCGTGATAATGCGTGTTTATCACATACTTTGGCTTGTCACTCCCGAGTTCACCAAGCTGGGCCGCTATCTTTTCTGCAAGCGGCGCAAATTGATCGTCGATGATCAAAACACCGTCTTCCCCAGCAGATACGCCGATATTTCCACCTGCACCTGTAAGCATGTGCACAGAGCCTTTTATCGCTGTCGCTTTAACTTCGACATCGGCAAATCTATCTTGTGCATTTGCGGGATTAATCGTTGAATAAACCAAAGGGCTCGCAGCAATAAACGCAGCCAAAATGTGTGCGCTAAAACGAGGTGCAATTTTCATTATTATTTCCTTGTAAGAAGCCTGTTTATTAAAGACCTCTTACACTATGACCTAATTTCACAATTAGATCATTTTTTCATCATCAGGAATATTGCCAACATAAGCAAAACGGGGGAGTGTTTCTCCGTCTTTTTCAACCGACTCAACAAACATTTCTAGGGGACGAACCCAAAGCGCTTTTTCGCCGTAGCATGGGCGGTATACCACTAGCTTACTTTCATCTTCTGAATGCGTCGCCACTTCGTATACATCGTATAAATTACCTTTGTAATGCTTGTAGCGACCTGGGGTTTTAAGTTCTTTCGAGTCCATAACGTCCTTCATTAAAGTGGAAAAAATAGTAAGGGTTAGCCAACCGCTTTCATTTGCCAAAGATTAAATGGTCTTAGAAACTAAACTCTGTGGGATTGGCCTTTAATCGGGTAATACAAAACTGTCAGTCTATCGCATAGTATCAGTGCGTTAAGTATAACAAGTGGTTAGATTGAGGCTACTGCATGTTAGTACTTAACAAGTGAGCTTATTGGCTAAATCGGTTCAAAAGGTAACACCAATTGCTGTGTTGATTGATCGGCAGCAAGACCTATATGAACGCCAACAAGACGAATACCCCGGCCTGTTGCTCGTTCGAAGGCTTCCTGCATTAACGTGCGAAAATACGCTTCATCAAGCGTGGCACAGCGGTGCTCTACCGTAGTTAGTTGGAAGTCGTTAAACTTAAGCTTAACGCCCTGCGTGCGAATACGTACAGGCTTACCCGTTCGCTTCTTGTGATTTTCCATTCGCTCTTGAAGCTTTTCAAATAAATGTGGCAAGAAGTCAATGCACTGCTCGAAGGTGTGGATGTCTTCGCTTAACGTACGCTCCACACCAATAGACTTGCGTTCACGAGATACCGATAGTTCACGTTCATCAATACCGTGAGCTCGCTCCCACAGCACACTGCCAAATTTACCCAGCTCTTTTTGAATGCGCTCAAAAGGGTATTGGCGAACATCGTCGCAGGTATTAAGCCCCATACGCTGAAGCTTTTGCATGGTGACTTTGCCTACGCCCGGTATTTTCTTTAGTGGCATTTCGCGTACAAACTCATCGAGCTTATCAGGAGTAATAACACAAATTCCATCGGGCTTATTTTCATCGCTCGCCACTTTTGCCACAAACTTACAAGGCGCAACACCTGCTGAAGCTGTAAGCCCAAGTTCATTTTTAATGCGTTCACGTATTTCTTCAGCAATTAACGTGGCGCTGCCACCGCAAAATTCACTGTTAGTCACGTCTAGGTAGGCTTCATCTAATGATAAAGGCTCAATGAGGTCGGTATAATCAGCAAATATCTTACGTATTTTTTGCGACTCGGCAGCGTACACATCCATGCGCCCTTTTACGAGGGTCAAGTTTGGGCATAGCTTTAAAGCATACGCTGTAGCCATAGCTGAGCGCACACCAAATTTTCGGGCGGGATAGTTACAGGTAGAAATAACCCCTCGACGGTCGGCACTGCCGCCTATCGCAATGGGAATATCGCGCAAGGCTGGGTTGTCGCGCATTTCAACTGCGGCGTAAAAACAATCCATGTCGACGTGGATAATTTTTCGCATTACCTGCCTTTGATCTTAACGTGCTCACACGAAACTGTACAAAAAGACAGTATATTATCAATAGCGTTTAATTACACTATGTCGTTGTCGATTCTTGATAAGATTGATGCCTCACACGCATGATTCAAGGCAATGTTGAACAGGAATTAATACAAATAAGCCCATTAATAACACTTACTTTTACTTAGGCGTAATTGCGAGTGTGAGACGATCCGGCTATATTGTAAGTAATTTACTTACAGGGTTTGTCATATGGCTAGAACAATTACATTTCAACCAAGTAGAAGTATGAGCGAATTTATCGAAGCGATGGTAAGTTCAGGCAATTATAACAATCAAAGCGAGGTAATTCGCGCTGCATTGAGACTGCTTCAAGAACAAGACGCATCGTCAAAGTTAAATGCGCTGAGGCTCTTGATTGAAGAAGGAGAACAAAGTGAAGACGACATTAATTTTTCAATGGACTCTCTTAAGAAACGGCTAGATAGTAGATAGTGACTAAATTCCGCGTTTCAAAAGCTGCTGCCAATGATCTATATGAGATCGGTGTTTATACCGAAGAGTACTGGGGCAAGGAGCAACGCAATAATTATTTAGATGACCTTGAGTCAAGATTTATCGAGCTTGCAAACGATGCCAACTCGGCGTTAGCTATACCGAGAAATGATATTAAATGGGGGTGTTTTTCTAGCTATGTGAATAAACATATGATCGTTTTTAGAAAGTTCAAATACGGTATCAGAATAATTAGGGTTCTTCATCAATCAATGGATATCGTTCGGCAACTTCAATAGAACTCAACGTTAACGAGCTAGATAGATATACTCACAGAACAAAAAAGCGCTGTCGATTAGTATCAAACAGCGCTTTTAAACCTTAAACCAACGATGGGTTAAGCATTACAAAATTTGGTTCTGCTTCCACTCGTTTAGTTTTTTCTGGCGGGCTTCTTCTTTTTCCATGCGCGACTTTTTACGGTCACACGGTTCTGGACAGTCACAGGCTTTTTCAATACCTAGTGCACCTAAGCCACCACAGCTTCCAGAGATTGATTTTTTCTGAAAAAGGTAACCTACGGCCATAGCCAGTACCATTGTTAGAAAGAAACCAAAAGCAAGAATGAATGTAGACATTGCTACCCCCTAATTATGAACTGTGACCAGTTTATCAAATTCTGGCGATGCATACTCTTCAAATCCGTCTTCTGTGCGACGAATGAGGAATACAGCGAGTTGTTCTTGCTCAGCAACCGCTATCGCTTGTTCCCATCCCATTACATTAAACGCCGTAGCCAAACCATCAGACGTCATTGAAGAAGGATGAATTACCGTAACCGAAACCAGATTATGAGAAATAGGTTTGCCCGTTGTGGGGTCGATTAGGTGCGAGTAACGAACACCATCTTCTTCGTAATAGTTACGATAGTCTCCTGATGTAGCGACTGCATTAGTACCAATAGACACCACTTTCTGAACGGCACGCTCAGTGGTAACTGGCTTTTCAATGGCAATCAGCCACTCACTGCCGTCACCGCGTTCACCTTTCACGCGCATTTCACCACCTATTTCTACAAGGTAGTTTTCAATGTTGTGCTTTTCAAGGATCTCTGCCACTTCATCAACGCCAAAACCTTTAGCAATAGTCGACAAGTCGACATAAAGCATTGGATGACTTTTCTTTAAGCCTGTAGGCGTGGTTGACAGCTTCTTATAACCCACATATTCGCGAATATCGTCGATGTCTGTCTGGCTTGGTACTTTTTCAGGGCGCTTAGTTGGTCCAAACCCCCATAAATTAACCAATGGGCCAACGGTAACATCAAGTACTCCGCCACTAAGGTTAGCCAAGCGTAATGCCTCGTTAACTACGGTTAGCGTATCTGGTGATACGGCGAAATTGTCGGTGTAGCGATATTGATTGAACCTTGATAGTTCTGACGTTGGGTCGTAAGTAGACATCATCTTGTTAACCTCAACAAGACGGGCATCTATTTCAGCTTGTAAGCCTTCTACCGGTGTCTCCGCTACAAGGTACTTAACATTGTAGGTTGTGCCCATTGTCTGCCCTTGCAGGTGTACTACAGGCGTTTTTTCGTCGCTACAGCTTGCGAGAAGTAGAATACCTACCGCAACAAAGGCGAGGAAAATTCGAATAGCAAATCGAATCACGATGTTGTCCTTAGCTAATATGCACATTACTCAATCGCTATTATGTGCATTATGCGTTTTGCTTCAACGAAAAAGGGGCTTACGCCCCTTTTAATATGCTTGAGTTTTTAAGCGAGTAGCTCTTAAATCAAACCCTTAGCCACCGAAGTCATCTAGCATGATGTTTTCGTCCTCAACACCTAAATCTTTAAGCATGTTGATTACGGCCGCGTTCATCATAGGTGGTCCACACATGTAGAACTCACAGTCTTCTGGTGCAGGGTGATCTTTCAAGTAGTTCTCAAGAAGTACTTGGTGGATGAACCCAGTGTAACCTTCCCAGTTGTCCTCTGGCTGAGGATCAGAAAGTGCTACATGCCACTCAAAGTTATCGTTTTCTGCTGCTAGCTCGTCGAAGTC
The DNA here is from genome assembly GCF_014349115.1 of Alteromonas sp. BZK5. NCBI lineage: Bacteria > Pseudomonadati > Pseudomonadota > Gammaproteobacteria > Alteromonadales > Alteromonadaceae > Alteromonas > Alteromonas sp. BZK5. The sequence continues at coordinate 22,010 of NZ_JACSOE010000044.1, forward strand.
TTCTGTATAGAACATTTCACGAAGTGAACGTGCACCGTACCAGAAGCTCATCTTACGCTTAGACTTAAGGCGACGAAGCTGATCGAAGATGTGTGAACGCATTGGGGCCATACCAGCACCACCACCTACGAATACCATTTCGTTGTCAGTTTCTTTCGCGAAGAATTCACCGAATGGACCAGAGATAGTCGCTTTGTCACCTTCTTTCAGGCTCCAAATGTACGATGACATTTTACCCGCAGGTAGGCTTAAGTTATTAGGTGGCGGCGTAGCGATACGCACGTTCAACATAATAATGCCTTCTTCTTCTGGGTAGTTCGCCATTGAGTAAGCACGAATAGTCTCTTCGTCTACTTTAGACTCGATGTCGAAGAAGCCAAAACGCTCCCAGTCACCGCGGTATTCTTCAGGAATATCGAACTCTTTGTACTTAACGTGGTGCGCTGGCGCTTCAATCTGAATATAACCACCTGCACGGAAAGGTACACTTTCACCGTTAGGAATTTTAAGCTTAAGTTCTTTGATAAAGGTTGCTTTGTTATCGTTAGAGATAACTTCACAATCCCACTTCTTAACACCAAATACCGACTCTTCCAGCTCAATTTCCATGTCCTGCTTGATAGCAACCTGACATGAAAGACGGCAGCCTTCGCGCGCTTCACCTTTAGTGATGTGGTCTAGTTCAGTTGGAAGGATCTCACCACCACCTGAGTGTACATCTACACGACACTGGCCACATGAGCCACCGCCACCACAAGCAGACGATACGAAGTAACCTGCGTCAGCTAATGCACCAAGTAGCTTGCCACCCGGTGCAGTTTTGATTGCCTTGTCTGGATCACCATTGATAGTGATAGTTACATCACCACTTGGTACCAATTTAGACTTGGCAAACATAATGATAAATACTAGCGCCAATACGATGGCAATAAACATGCCGACGCCAAGAAATATTTCTACGTTATTCATTTATATGCTCCCGAGCTCTATTACAGCTGAATACCAGTGAATGACTGGAAGCCAAGTGCCATTAGGCCAGCGATCATGAATACAGAACCAAGACCACGAACACCATCAGGCATATCAGCATACTTCAGCTTTTCACGTACTGCCGCTAGCAATACAATTGCTAGTGCCCAGCCCATACCACTACCAACGCCGTAAACGATGCTTTCAGTGAAGTTGTATTCACGCTGTACCGCAAACGCCACACCACCGAAGATTGCACAGTTAACGGTAATTAGCGGAAGGAAGATACCTAGTGCGTTGTAAAGCGCAGGGAAGAACTTGTCTAAGCTCATCTCTAGAATCTGTACCAACGCCGCGATAACACCGATAAACGTTAGGAAGTTAAGGAAGCTTAGGTCAGCTTCTGGGAAACCTGCCCACGCTAGTGCGCCTGGAGCTAGAATGTTTACATAAATAACTTGGTTAACGGGTACAGAGATACCTAGTACCACGATAACAGCAACACCAAGACCCATAGCAGTTTTAACTTTCTTAGATACCGCTAGGAATGTACACATACCTAAGAAAAGTGATAACGCCATGTTCTCAACGAAAATTGAGCGAACAAATAACGACAAATAATGTTCCATGACTTACTCCTTAGGCTCTACTTGCTCTGGACGGATAGTACGGATAAACCAAATCATACCGCCGATTAAGAAGAATGAGCTGAATGGTAGGATTAACAAACCGTTACCCTGATACCAGCCACCGTTTTGAACCAGTGGAAGGATTTCGAAACCTAAAATAGTACCGAAACCAAATAGCTCTTTAATTGTACCAATTACAACTAGAATGAAAGAGTAACCCAAGCCGTTACCAATACCATCAAGGAAGCTCATTAGAGGTGGGCTCTTCATGGCGTAGGCTTCAGCACGACCCATTACGATACAGTTAGTAATGATAAGACCAACGAATACCGACAGCTGCTTCGATATTTCATAGGAATACGCTTTCAGGATTTGGTCAACAACGATTACCAACGACGCAATGATGGTCATCTGGATAATAATTCGAACGCTAGATGGGATCTGGTTACGAATTAGTGAAATAAACAAGTTTGAGAACGCTACAACGCTTGTAAGCGCAAGCGACATTACCAATGCTGTTTCCAGCTTAGTGGTAATTGCCAGTGCTGAACAGATACCCAATACCTGTAGGGCGATCGGGTTGTTGTCCAGGATTGGCCCAAAGAGGGCCTTTTTCATTTCTTTAGTATCTGCCATGAGACTTCCCTTATGAACGCCATGCTTGGTTCTTCAGGAACTGGCCGAAGCCTTGCTCGCCTACCCAGTAACGAATAGTGTTTTCAACACCGTTGCTGGTTAGGGTTGCACCTGAAAGCGCATCGATAGTGTGAGGATTGCTAGGGTTAGCATTTTTCACTACGCGAATAGCAACTTCGCCATTCTCGTAAAGCTCTTTGCCGTCCCATTTGTCCTGCCATGCAGGGTTTTGCACTTCACCACCTAGTCCTGGCGTTTCTTTTTGCTGATAGTAAATAAGCTCGCGAACCGTTTGGCCGTCTGCGTCTACCGCTAAGAAACCGTACATAAGATCCCAAAGGCCGCTGCCGTGCACAGGAAGGATGATACGAGATACATCACCTGCCTCGTCGCGAACTAAGTAAACACTTGCCACGTTAGGGCGGCGTTGAAAACCAACATTGCTGTTAGTCACCTTAGTGCTGTACTCAGTTTCTTTGGCTGCTTTATACATATCGTAATCTGGCTTAGGCGCTTCTACGAAAGTACCTTCGTCAAGATTTACATAACGCTGCTCTACTCGCTCGCTGTACGTGCTTTCAATTGCGCTATTGCTCATGCCCATTTCATAAAGGCCTGCAGCATTAAGAATGTTGCTCTTTTTATCTAGAGCTGCGTTTGTTTGTTGTAGAGAGCGAAGGCCAACAGCCGCGCCAGAAACAACAATTGAACAAACTAAACATACGGCAACAACAATACCTACCGTTTTGCCTAAAGATTCTTTCTTAGCCGACACGTGCTACCCTCCGCTTGATATTGCTTTGTGCGACGAAATAGTCGAACAGTGGCGCCCACAAGTTAGCAAATAGAATTGCTAGCATTACACCTTCAGGGAAGGCTGGGTTTAGGACGCGGATTAGTACCGTCATGAAACCAATGAAGATACCGTAAGCCCACTTACCTTGGTTTGTAAACGACGCAGAAACTGGGTCTGTCGCCATAAAGAACATACCAAAAGCAAGACCACCAACAACAAAGTGCCAATGTGCAGGCATTGCAAACATAGGGTTGGTATCGCTGCCGATTAGGTTTAGCAAGGTTGCGAAGAACGCCACACCAATTGCTACACCAGCAACAATGCGCCAGCTTGCTATACGCATGTACATGATGAACAAGCCACCAAGAATAATAGCAAGGGTAGACACCTCACCCGCTGAACCTGAGATAGTACCGATGAAGCTGTTCATCCACTGATCCATGTTCGCGTAATCAAGGTTGCCTGAAGCCGCTTGGCTTAGAGACGTTGCACCAGAATAACCATCTGCCGCTACCCATACTTGGTCACCTGAAATTTGCGCAGGATACGCAAAGTAAAGGAATGCACGACCAGACAATGCTGGGTTAAGGAAGTTACGACCTGTACCACCGAATACTTCTTTAGCAATTACAACACCGAAGGTAATACCTAGTGCAACTTGCCATAGAGGAATAGTAGCTGGAAGTGTTAGTGCGAATAGTACCGATGTAACGAAGAAACCTTCGTTAACTTCGTGCTTGCGCACAGACGCGAACAATACTTCCCAGAAACCACCTACCGCGAACGTTACCGCGTAGATTGGCAGCCAGAAACATGCGCCATAGAAGAATAGACCTAGTGTACCCGCATTTGCCAAGTCACCGCCAAGGGCTGCGAATAGGCCTGCTTGCCACGTATCAGGTAGTGTTCCTGCGCCAGCAGCAATTGCTTCTTGCGCTTGGAAACCAATGTTATACATACCAAAGAACATAGCTGGGAATGTTGCCATCCATACCATGATCATGATGCGCTTAAGGTCAATGCTGTCACGCACGTGCGTGTTAGCTTTATTTACTTTACCTGGGGTGTAGAAAATGGTCGCCGCAGCTTCGTAAAGCGCATACCACTTTTCATGCTTACCACCTGGTTCGAAGTTTGGTTCGATCTTTTCTAAATACGCTTTTAAACCCATGACTTAACCCTCTTTCTCTATCGTGGTCAAACAGTCGCGTAAGATAGGAGCGTAGTTGTATTTGCCAGGGCATACATAAGTACACAATGCCAAATCTTCTTCGTCCAACTCTAAGCAACCCAACGTCTGAGCACCGTCAGTATCACCAGAAATCAGGTCCCTAAGCAGAAGCGTAGGAATGATATCTAGGGGCATAACGCGTTCGTAATTACCAATTGGAACCATAGAACGTTCAGAACCATTGGTAGTTGTTGTCATATCAAATTTCTTGCCGCCACTTAGGTGACCTAAGTAAGCACGAGTCACTGAGTGTTGGTTTGAACCAGGTAGGATCCAACCGAACAATTTCTTCTCGCGACCTTCTTTTAGTAGTGAAACTTGGGTGTGGAAACGACCAAGGAAGCCGTGAACGCCCATCGCTGTCGTACCGCTAAGTACAGAACCAGAGATAACACGTACTTCACCGTCTACTTGCTCGCTAGCAGTAAGCTCGGTCAAGTCTGCGCCCATTACGGTGCGCACTAGGCGTGGGTTAGTTGCTGCAGGACCTGCAAGTGAAATAACACGACGGTTATCTAGCTCACCAGAGGTCAACAATGCACCAATTGCCATTACGTCTTGGTAGTTGATGTGCCAAACCGTTTTGTTCATGCCAGCAGAATCAAGGAAGTGGATGTGAGTACCCGGTAAGCCCGCAGGGTGAGGACCGCCAAATTCTTCAACATCGACTGCCGCATCGCCAGTAGCAACAGATGCACCTGCCGCTTTACAAACGTAAGTCTTGCCACCGCTCAATTGCGTTAATGCTTTAAGACCATTTACGAAATCGTCTTGGCGCTCAGCAATAATCACTGCAGGATCTGCGGCTAGTGGATTGGTATCCATTGCTGTAACGAAAATTGAACTTGGAACAGAGTCTAGCTTAGGAGATTTGCTAAATGGACGTGTACGGAACGCTGTCCACATGCCTGACTCTACAAGGATTGACTGAAGTTGCTCGCGTGTTGCGCTCGCGATCTGGTCAGCTGCAATTTTATCAAATGTCACAGCATCGCTGCCGTTCGTTTTGATAACTACAGACTGAAGAACACGTTTTGCACCACGGTTAACCTCTACCACTTCACCCGCTGCTGGGGCAGTGAATTTAACGCCAGGATTCTTTTTATCTTCAAAAAGAACCTGACCTTTCTTCACTACATCGCCAACTTGGACGTGCATGGTAGGGCGCATACCCACATATTCTTCTCCCAGAATGGCAACGCGCGTTGCAGCAGATGCATCAGCAATCTCCTGCTTTGGCGCTCCCTCAATTGGGAGGTCGAGACCTTTCTTGATTTTTATCATATGTAATCGCACTACTCTAATAGAAATACCCTTTTGCATGACCGCAGAAAACCTGCCTGTCAGCATGCAAAAGCGCACTATTAACAGGTGTAGAACACCTTTTCGTTGTTGATTGATGGAACTTGCTGCAATTGCTACGGTCAGCCTGTTATGAAGCCGTAACGCATAATTCCTTTTGCGGACGCTTAATTCGCCCTTTCTTTATAGACCACCAGCAGAAATTTACGCTCATTATTGTTTTTGTGTAGCTGCAATCGCTACTGCTGTTTTGGTAGAGGCAGAAAAGACCCCTACTTAATTTCGGGATTTTAGCATTAACCTATACGTTTGTGCCACGCTATTTCTAGATAAAGGCAAATTTTTCTACAATTTAATGTAAACCTTTGGTCTTATTCATTTACATTTTCCAAATCCATATGCCGTATCAACTTGTAATCAGGTACAAAAAAGCCGTCAAATCAGACGGCTTTTGCGCATATAAGCATTAGGTTAATTAATGGTAAGTTTAGGTTTTACCAATTAATCATTGGGTCAACTTCACTGTCGTAATCAACACTTGAAATGTCAAAACCGAACAGTTTTAAGAACTCATGGTTGTAACCTTTGTAGTCACTTAAGTCATGAAAGTTCTCTTGTGTCACTTGATCCCATAGCGCCTTAATTTTTGCCTGTGTTGCGTCGTTAGTTTCTTTGCCATCCATGCGATAGCGATTTGCTTCATCTAACGTTGGTGTATTGCCGTACAGGCACTGTGTAAACAAGCCATGAATCTGCTCAATACACCCTTCGTGGGTGCCTTCCTCTTTCATCACTTTGTAAATAAGTGAAATATACAGAGGCATTACAGGAATGGCTGAGCTTGCCTGCGTTACCAGTGCTTTCAACGAGCTCACATTGGCTTGCACAAGCAAATCACTGTTTTTACCAATAATGGCTGCGGCAGCGCGATCTAGGTCTTCCTTCGCTTTACCAATCGTCGCTTGACCATAAATAGGCCATGTTAGTTCTTTACCGATATAGGTATATGCGGTGGTTTTACAGCCTTCAGCAAGCACATCGGCTTCACGTAAAAAGTCCATCCAACGCTCCCAGTCTTCCCCACCCATCACTTTGATGGTGTTAAGGATCTCTTCGTCGTTGGCTGGCTCTAGCGATACCTCATGTACTTTGTCTTTATCAGTATCATAAGTTTTTGTGGTGTACGCCTGCCCTACAGGCTTAAGCGTAGATTTATACGTTACACCTGTTTCTGGGTCGGTTCTACGCGGGGATGCAAGGCTATAAATGACCAAATCAACCTTGCCCATTTCAGCCTTAATCTTTTCGATGGTTTCATTTTTGATTTCATCAGAAAAAGCATCGCCATTAATGGTCTCTGCATACAAGCCCTTTGCTTTGGCTTTTTCATGGAATGCAGCGGTGTTGTACCAACCCGCAGTACCTGTTTTGCGTTCTGTTGGTGCTTTTTCAAAGCACACACCCAGCGTTTTAGCGCCATAGCCAAACGCAGAAGTAATGCGTGATGCTAAGCCGTATCCCGTTGAGCAACCAATAACCAAAACATTTTTAGGGCCTTCGCCTAAGTCGCCTTTTGCTTCTACATAAGCAATTTGCTCGTCAACCGCCGTTGCACAGCCAACAGGGTGCGCGTTTGTACAAATGAAGCCTCTCACTTTAGGCTTGATAACCATAATAATTTTCCTTATTTGAGCGTGGGGCTATTGTAATGCCGAAGCCACTGATAACAACTCGGAGCAGATGAAACCTAGCATATCGCAAACGCAAGGCGACACCAATGAAACAACGTGCCAAATTTAGGTTTGCTTTGTATTTACGAGAAAAGACAGAGAAGAAAAGAGATAGGAAAAAGAAACATTAGGCCATATCGCTAAATTTAACGAAGTGCGGGCTAATATTTAAAGTGCGATGAACTATGAATAAGAAGAGATGGAACACAGGTGTACAGAACTGCACACCTGTAAACAACACATTAACCTAGAACGTCTAGAAGCTCTACGTCAAAGATAAGCGTGCTGTATGGTGCAATAGCTGCACCCGCACCTTGCTCACCGTAAGCAAGATCATGTGGCACGTATAAACGGTACTTAGCACCTACTTTCATAAGTTGAAGTGCTTCAGTCCAACCTTTAATAACGCCGCCTACTGGGAATTCAGCTGGCTGGCCGCGCTCGTAAGAGCTGTCAAAGGTAGTACCGTTGATAAGTGTACCGTGGTAGTGAACACGTACAGTGCTAGCCGCAACTGGCGTTTCACCGTCACCTTCAGCGATAACTTCGTACTGAAGACCAGACTCAGTAACGGTTACTTCGTCACGCTTCGCATTTTCTTCAAGGTACTTAGTGCCTTCTTCAATAACCGCTTTGCTCGCTTCTTCTTTAGCCGCTTGCATACGCTTGTGAATCTCGCCGAACGCATCACGTAGTGTGTCGTTGTCAACCTGAGGCGCTTGACCTGCGAAGGCGTCTTTTAGGCCAGCTACAACAGCGTCAATCGCTAGTCCGTCAAACGGATTTGATTGTAATTGTTGACCCATTTGAAAACCAATGCCGTAACTTGCTTGGGTTTCTACTGTATTGAATGTATCAGTCACAAGAACTCCTGAAATTAAATTACAAATGCAGTACAAATTTCAAACAAAACGCATAACGCGAGAATGTTTCTGCATTTTCCGGTGCAAGAGTGTATCACACCACAAAATATCTTGCTTTGAGCAATGTTAACTAGGGTGCAAAAGTATCAAAATGTTGTAAATTATAACCGAAAGTGGTTAGACAAGTCGCAAAGGACACAGTATGGTTAGGCCCATATATTTAGGAGGAAAGCATGCAAACACACTACGATGCTGAACTGAAAGATACCGTTCGATACCTTGGTAAAACCCTTGGTGAAACAATCAAAAATCAATTAGGTCAAGAGTGGCTAGACCGTATTGAAAAGATTCGAAAAGGCGGCCGAGCTTCTTATCAGGGAGACGCTACTTGTAGCGAAGAACTGAAAGAAACTTTCAAAACAATGTCTGACAGCGATTTGCTTACTGTTGGCCGTGCCTTCGCACAATTCTTGAACTTAGGTAATATTGCCGAGCAAGAATACAACGCAGCAATGAATGTTGATGCATCGATAGATGCACTGTTCAAACACCTAGATAAAGCTGAGTTAACCGCAGAAAAAGTTCAAGATGCGGTTGCTAAGCTAAACATCGATCTTGTACTGACCGCGCATCCTACTGAAGTTACGCGCCGTACACTTATCCACAAACATAAAGAATTGGCGAACTGCCTTCAGGCCATTCACCAAGAATCGCTTAATGACGTTGAGCGTAAAAAAATTGAAACCCGCATTGCCGACCTAATTGCACAGGCTTGGCACACTGAAGAAATTCGCTCTGTACGCCCTACACCTGTTGATGAAGCGCGCTGGGGCTTCTCAGTTATTGAAAACTCATTATGGGAAGCAGTACCTGACTTCATGCGCGAACTTGATGGTCGTTTGAACGAAGACTACGATGTATCGCTACCGCTAGACTCGTCACCAGTACAATTTAGCTCTTGGATGGGCGGCGACAGAGACGGTAACCCATTTGTAACGTCAAAAGTAACCGAGCAAGTATTGCTGCTGGCAAGAAAGCGTGCAGCCAAGCTTTTCGCGATAGATCTTGATCGCTTGCAGGTTGAGCTTTCAATGTACGACTGCAACGACGTGTTACGCGAAAAAGTCGGCGACGCCAACGAGCCATACCGCGCCCTTCTTCGTCCACTTGTTGACAAGTTCATCGCAACCCGCGATGGCATTAGCGACTACTTAGCAGGTAAAAACCCAGATACTTCAAACTGGATAGAAAGCGACGATGAGCTAATCGAGCCGTTAATGCTTTGCTACCAGTCATTGTTAGACTGCGGTATGCAGGTCGTGGCAAACGGACTGTTACTAGACACTATTCGCCGTGCTCGAGTATTCGGTATTCACCTTCTGCGCCTTGATGTACGTCAGGACTCTGAACGTCATGCCGACGTCTTTAGCGAACTAACTCGCTATCTTGGTCTTGGTGACTACGCTCAGTGGAGCGAAGCCGACAAGCAGGCGTTCTTATTACGCGAGCTTGGCTCAAAACGCCCGCTTTTCCCTGCTCAATGGGACGCCTCTGACGACGTAAAAGAAGTACTTGATACGTGTAAGGTAATTGCGAAGCACAGCAAGCACGGCTTTGGTATTTATATCATCTCTATGGCCAGTGAGCCGTCAGATGTCATGGCGGTTCAGCTGCTACTTCAAGAAAGTGGTGTAGATTGGCCAATGCCAGTGGCGCCATTGTTCGAGACGCTAGACGATTTGAACAACTCGCCTGACGTAATGCGCAAACTTCTGTCTATCGACTGGTATCGCGGTTACGTTAAAGGTCGTCAATTCGTTATGATTGGTTATTCAGATTCAGCCAAAGACGCAGGTGCACTTGCTGCGGGCTGGGCTCAATACCAATCACAAGAAGCCTTGGTTGCGATTGCTGATGAGTTTGACGTAAGCCTGACGCTATTCCACGGCCGTGGCGGTACAATTGGTCGTGGTGGCTTGCCAGCACATGCTGCCATTTACTCTCAGCCTCCTGGCTCGCTAGACGGCGGCTTCCGCGTAACTGAGCAAGGCGAAACTATTCGCTATAAATTCGGTATGCCTAAGCTGGCTAAACGCAGCCTAGGTATTTACGCCAGCGCCATAATTGAAGCCATGTTGTTCCCGCCTCCGGCACCAAAAGAAGAATGGCGAGAGCTTATAACTGCAATGGCAGCCCAAGGTCGCGATAACTACCGTGCAACCGTGCGTCACGATAAAGAGTTCGTACCTTACTTCCGTGTTGCAACGCCAGAGCAAGAGTTAGGCAAACTCCCACTAGGTAGTCGTCCAGCGAAGCGTAAGCCACAAGGTGGTATTGAGAGCCTACGTGCGATTCCATGGATATTTGCCTGGGCACAAACCCGTTTGGTACTGCCAAGCTGGTTAGGCGTTATGCGCGCTATCGATAGCGTGAAGACACCGGAAAATGAAAAAGTGGTTAACGAGATGTTCAGCGAATGGCCGTTCTATCGTTCACGTCTTTCAATGCTGGACATGGTGTTCCATAAAGCCGATCCGCGTATCAGTGAAGCTTATGATGAGCGCTTAGTACCCAAAGAGCTTAAACACTTTGGTGAAGCTCTGCGTGCCGAGCTTAAAGAAAGCATCTCGTCGCTACTGGCTATAACCGGTGACGGCGACATCATGAAGAACGACCCGCAGGGTAAAGAGTCTATGGAGATCCGTGCAGGATATCTTCAGCCCCTCCACTACCTGCAAATTGAGCTTCTGGATCGTATTCGTAAAGCCGGTGACGATGCACAAAACACCAGCCTAGAGCGTGCCATGATGGTTACCATCGCGGGTATTGCAATTGGTATGCGTAATACAGGCTAGAGCCCAATGAACGCGTAACGTTATAATGAAAAGCCTGCTCATTGAGCAGGCTTTTTTTGTAATGTCTTAAATGCAAAAAAGGCTGGGTACGTAAGAACGTATCCAGCCTTTTCTAGCGGATGCTAGTACATCCGCTTCAGGCGCTATTAGCCGTTTACGAAGTCAACGCCTAGCTTGATGTCGCCACGTAGGCCTTCAAGCATGTCGTTTTTCGCTTTTTCTTCGAATGCGCTTAGCTCGCCGTATGGCAAGATTTCTTCAACACCGTTTGCGCCTAGGCGAACTGGGTGTGCAAAGAATGCTGCGTCGCCGCTGTCGTCAGTTTGTACATAAGTGTACTCAACCACGTTCTCACCTTGCATTGCTGCAACTAGTGATAGACAGAAGCGTGCCGCTGCTTGACCCATTGACAGGGTTGCAGAACCGCCGCCCGCTTTAGCTTCAACAACTTCAGTACCCGCGTTTTGGATACGAGTAGTTAGGCTAGCAACTTCTTCGTCTGTGAACTCTACGCCTTCAACTTGTGAAAGTAGAGGAAGGATAGTTGTACCAGAGTGACCACCGATTACCGGTACGTGCACAGAAGATACGTCTACACCTTTAAGTTCAGCAACAAACGTTTCAGCACGGATAACGTCTAGTGTCGTTACACCAAAAAGCTTGTTCTTGTCATAAACGCCTTTTGCTTTAAGCGTTTCAGCTGCAATAGCAACAGTAGTGTTAACTGGGTTAGTGATGATACCAACACACGCGTTCGGGCAGTTATCAGCTACACCTTCAATTAGGTTTTTAACAATGCCGGCGTTGATGTTGAATAGATCAGAACGATCCATACCTGGCTTACGAGGCATACCCGCTGGAATTAGAACAACGTCTGCTCCAGTTAGTGCATCAGCTAGGTCATCTTTACCGTGACCGGTTACTTTTACCGCAGTGGGGATGTGGCTCAAATCAACGGCAACACCAGGAACAACTGGCGCTACGTCGTAAAGCGCTAAATCTGAACCTGCTGGCAATTGTGTTTTCAACAACAAAGACAGCGCCTGACCAATACCACCGGCAGCACCTAACACGGCTACTTTCATACCATTTCTCCTATGGGATTACTTCACGTATTTAAACGGAACGTCACACTAATGCAACGCGGGGGAAAACTCAATCACCGGATCGTCTTATTAACGTTATTTATGGCGATTTTATCTCGATATTCATTATCATGAATGATTATGCAAAGAAATTGCGCAAAGTCTACCTGTACGGCACAATATACGCATACTAAATATAATTCCTAACGATAACCCTCAAAAAAGAAAAGAGCGCTAATGGCAAACGCAAAACAAGAGCTACTCATCAAAGCTTTTAAAGAAATTCTTAAAGCAGAAAGTTACGGTTCACAGGGCGAAATTGTTGATGCATTAAAAGCACAAGGCTTCGACAACATCAGCCAATCTAAAATCTCTAGAATGCTAAGCAAATTCGGCGCGGTACGCACGCGAAATGCCCGAGGTGACATGGTGTATTGCTTGCCTCCAGAGCTAGGTATGCCTACGGCTAAAAGCCCTCTTAAACAGCTGGTACTGGATATCGTTCACAACAACGTAATGGTAATCATTAGAACCAGCCCTGGTGCTGCACAGCTTATTGCGCGCTTGCTTGACTCATTAAGTAAGAAAGACGGAGTTTTGGGCACCATAGCAGGTGACGACACTATTTTCATCGCGCCAGCGGATGTGTCTAGAATCGAAGAACTAAGACAGCGTGTTGAAGACCTGTTTGAGAACGTTTAGGTAGCCACGCTATTAAAACGGTGCCCTCTCATTGAGGGCACTATATATTCTGCTGTTCGCTGACGCTAACTCAATAGCTTAATCAGCGCATCGGCTGCTGGTCGTGATGACGGCGGATTCTGTCCCGTCACCAGTAACCCGTCGGTACACACTTTTACAGCAAAATTGTCGGCGCTCTCATACTTACCGCCTTTTTTAACCAGTTCATCTTCAACCAGATAAGGCACTACGTCTGTAAGTTCCATTGCAGCTTCTTCACTGTTTGAAAATCCGGTAACAGATTTTCCCTCTACCAGGTATTTGCCATCAGGCGTTTTAACGTCCTTAAGCACAATTGGCGCGTGACATACTGCCCCAACGGGTTTATTAGCTGCGATAGTGTCTTCGATTAGTTTTATCGAGTGCACATTGTCAGAAAGGTCCCACAACGGACCGTGTCCCCCTGGATAGAACACCGCGTCAAACTCTTCAGCTCTCACATCTTCAAGCGGAATAGTCGACGCTATAGCGCTACGCGCCAGCTCATCTTTCGTATATCGCATAGCGTCATCGGTCATTGCATCGTCAGCCAGACTATTGGGATCGATAGGCACTTGCCCTCCCATGGGTGACGCCAAAGTTATCGTATATCCTTGGTCTTTAAATGCGTAGTACGGCGCAGCAAACTCTTCCAACCACATGCCTGTCTTTTTGCCGGTATCACCCATAATTTCGTGAGATGTCATTACCATTAGCATACGTTTTGACATAAGCCCTCCTTGCGAGCATTTAAAAATTTGTCGTCAATTACTTCGGCTAATGTACGTAGTTAGATCATTAAAAAAGCGGAGGATCGTTTGATTGCATGATTGTGAGATTAATGGCGGGCATAAAAAAGTGCCACTTCCTGTTAAGGAGAGTGGCACCTAACACTACAATAGGTTCACACCATTGGATTAGAAGCTGTACTTAACACCAACTCGGATTTGCCATAATGATTGCTCATTAAAGAATCCATTTTGATTAGTGTTACCTTCAAAGAACTCGTTGTACGTATATGTACCATCGCTATTTAGCGATGCATCAAGTACAGGAGCTGAAACGAATGGACCAATTTTACGAACGCCCCAATCATCATTTAAGAAGTTACCAACGTTCTTAAGGATGAAGTATGCACTTGCGCGATGACCTTTCATGAAACCAGGAAGTTGCTGGTCAATACGGAAGTCAACTCGAGAATACCATTCAGCATTTTCAGAGTTACGCTCAAGGATTTCGCCGCGAGCAAAACCACCTTCATCGATGAATGAGTTGAATGCACCTAAGTCGAAGCCTTCTGCATACGTCACGTTTGGATCATCAACTTCTGGGATGTAAAGAAGTGCATTGTTTGTTCTAAACTGCGCGTCGCCGATCGTGATACCGTCAAAGGTGTACGAGAATGGACGACCTTGCTGGCGAGATCCGAATAGCGAGAAGCTTGTTTTGTAACCGTCAACAATTTCAGTCGAATAACGCAAGTTAAACGTAAAGCGATGTGGCACTTCGTAGTTCGAAGTTGCGATACCAGGGTTTAACGGGTCTGATGAAGCAAAGTTAGTAAAGTTCGAGAACGCTACTGAACTTGCCATTGGTGTAACGTCTTCAGAGCGGTTGTATGCATAACCGAATGAAGCATCTAAACCAAAGTCATATTCTTTTTGAACAGCAAAAGAGATAGTGGTCGACTTGCCATCTTCACGAGCATTGGTAAGTACTAAGTCACTCTTACGGAAGTTACGGAAAACAGCGTCACCATCGTCATTAGTTCCAACTTGAATATAGTCGTAGATAGGTCGACCGTCAGCTGCAAAAGTAACGTTTTCTGTGTCCCAACCAACATTTATGATTTGTGCACTATCTTGCTTCTTGTTGTGAAGAATATCTGCTTGGAATACATAATCGCTGTCTGTTACCCAAGTGAAACCAAGATTGAACTTCCATTCGCTAGGAATCTCAAAATCAGGGTCTACGGCATTCGTTGAAGGCTCATTACCCAAAGATGGATCTGCATCAGCAACTTCATCAAACATCTCTTGAAGTGGTGAGTAAATTAGGCGACCACCATTAACCAGCGGAACCGTGTTACCGTTCTCATCGAACAACTCAAAATCACTGCGATAAGTATCAATATTTGTAATACCGTCGTTAGAGAAAGAGTTTGATAGCCAAACGTTAGGGTTACCACCAGAGTATAGGCCTACACCACCACGTACTTCCATATTGTCATTCAATGTATAGTTGAAGCCAAAGCGAGGCTGCAATAAATCAATTCCATCGAATGTTGAAGTGTTGTCATAACCATAGCGTTGAGCAAATACTTCATTGCGCTTAGGCTTGTCATCACTGCTGTATTTGTCATAACGAAGACCGAACAACAAAGTTAGGTCATCAAGGATCCACTCGTCTTGAACATAAAGCGTGTTCGTTTCATAAGAGAATCGTTGCGCTGCGTCCTGAGGATTATTTGTGCCAGCAGAGTTGTTGTAGTAGATGTCGTCAGCCAAACCAGCTTCAAAATCATCAATAGTTTCGAAACGGTATTCACCAATAGTATGTTGCATGAACAAGTTAAATGCTTCTAGCTCTTCATACTCATAACCGAATGTAATTGTATGGTTATCTAGGTAGTACGTACCAGCGAACTTGGCAGTTGTGCTATTCCAATCCATTTCGTTAGATTGACGAGAGTCATCTGGACCGAAAAAGACGTCTGCACCGTTTACTCTATCGATGCGAATTTCACCAAAACCACTGTCAGCATCTAGTGAGTTTTGACGGTTGGTAAGCTTGATTCGACCTAAGCGAACTTCGGTAGAGAAGTCGTCGGTCCAGTCTGAGTACAATGAAGCAACTGTTGAATTAAGCTTTGCACCTACTTCGTAGAAATGGCTATCTAAAGAAAGAGCTGTCGAGTAGTCATCAGATTGGTCGATTCTAAAGCCATCGTTATAGTTATAAACTAATGATGCACGGTGAGCGTCGTTGATGTTCCAATCAAGCTTAACAAGTACTTTCTCGTCTTCCACAGGCATTGAGCCAGGCGTACCGCCGATATCGTAATCGTAAACACGTGACGCAATTTCACGAATGCGATCGATATCTTGTTGTGATACTTGGTTACCTAGAGGGCCGTAAGAGAAGATTTGAGCGCCTTCAAGTTTTTCATAAGCACCAAAGAAGAAAAGTTCATCTTTGATTAGTGGAAGACCAACGTTTACACCGTAGCGCTTTTCAGTAAAGTCGCCTGTATCAACGTCTGTATCTTCTACTTTATCACCCATTAATGAATCACTAGTGTAATCATAGAAAGCACTACCGTGAACTTCATTTGTACCCGATTTTGTAACTGCGTTGATGTTACACGCCGTAAAACCACCGTATTGCACGTCAAATGGTGCAAGCTCAACGGTTACTTGGTCAATTGCATCGAAAGAGAATGGCATTCTAACAGTCGGATAACCATTTTGGTTCAAACCGAAACTGTCGTTCATACGAACACCATCAACAGTTAGTGCACTAAAACGTGGGTTACCACCACCACAGATGATCGCCTCTTCGCCGTCGCTTTCAGAAATACTAATACGAGGATCTACACGAACGATATCTTTTAGGTCACGGTTTGCAGAAGGAGCAGACTCTAAATCTTCAAGATTGAATGTTGACGCAGGACTTTTTTGACCGAATACGTCGTACCCCATTTGAGAAGCTGTAACTTGAATTCTTTCAACGTCAGCTTCGTCAGTTAGCGCTAAATTAAGAACTAAAGGCTCACCTAGTTGCAAATAAACATCACTTATGACTTTATCATCAAACTTATCTGAATCAAATTCAACAGTATAAGGACCACCTACGCGTAGACCTTGAGAGCTAAATTGCCCTGCGTTGTTAACTTGAACGGTTTTTCTGGCGCCAGTGGGGACGTGGGTAATAATAACTGTAGTTCCTGCTGCTGGAGCTCCTGCTGGACCAACTAGGCTACCTTTAATTGATGAAGACGTTTCTTGCGCCATTACAGCGGTAGACAACCCGATGGACAGCGCAACAGCAGCCGCAATACGGCTGAATTTAGCTGGAGAGTTCATGTGTGTGTTTCCCTTTTTGTTTAAAATTCTTTTTTATGGACTTGCGCAGGGCGTTGTCCCTATCAAGACCACTTACTATTCTAGTACCACGAAGAATTGTTATCGAGATTCATGTCAAATTTATTACAGTTTTACATTTTTGTTTAACACCAATTGCCCGACGCTAGTGACTTTGTAAAAAATTACTTGACCATGTAGTCAAGTTAACTTACTTGTTATTGTTGTTGTCTATCTGCAGCAATTGGACAGTGCTATTCTTGGCAGATGTGCGACTAATAAACAGCGTTTAAT
>NZ_JACSOE010000045.1:0-37795 GCF_014349115.1 Alteromonas sp. BZK5
TTACTCATGTGACCTTCTCCTTCTTGATAGTGATTTGAACAACCCTATCTTGGCTCATTTGAAGCCTTTATGGGAGGAGAGGGTCCATACCATTAATCCCTGTTGCTCTGTCCGTGCTTAATTCGACTAGCGCCAGGAACAATGCGCACTATTCAACTTTGAACGTAGTGACCTTACCTTTAAGACTCGTGAGTTCCTTTAAGTGAGGTAGTGCCGATTCCAGTTTTTTCTTGTCTAAATCTGGGCCAACGAAAACTTTATTAAGCGGGCCAGAACTGGTTTGAATTTTGCGACTAAACGCACGATATCCAGCCTTTTCTAGCTTAGCTAACAGCGCTTTTACGTTTTTCTCGTGGCGGAAGCTACCAAGTTGAATAACCCAACCAGCGTCATCGTCTGCGGGACTTTTTGTATTAACCACCGTTTGGCTTGCTAGATTGTCCTCTTCTTCAAAGGTTTTCACCGCTGGCGCTTTTGCGGTAGTGGCTTCACCTGCACGACCACTTTCCCCTGCGCCAGAAGAATCCAGATCATCATCTAATGCCGTTTCATCTTGAATTTCAACCGCTGGCACCGCAGCTTTCGCCACGCGCTCTGATGGAAAAGGTTCTGGCTCTACGATGGGCTTTTTAGGCGGATTAGCAGGTACAGAGACAAAAGGTTCTCTGTTTGTTTGCTTTTTGCCATCAAGAAAGTCTGGTAAAAAGATTACCGCTAGGGCGACAACAATAATTGTCCCCACCAGTCTATTCTTTAATGCCGATGTCACTGTGCTCTCCTGCTTGAATACACGGTTTTACTCTACAATGCGCGTGTTAGTTTTGCTCAGCAAGCACGTCTGCTACGGTAACAAAAGAACCAAAAACGAGAATAAGTTCACCAGTTTGATAATCTGCAAGCGCGCGCTGATATGCCGAGGTCACGTCCTGAAACGTGTCTATATTCTCTATGGTTGTGCCGGCATTAACAAGTGCATTTTCAAGTACTTCTGCCCTGCAGCCCCGAGGACCACTCGTTGACGCTACGTACCACTTGGCATTAAGTGTCGCCAGTGGCGCTAAGGTCTCTGCAATAGACTTATCTTTTAGCATGCCCACCACAACGCGCATTTGGCTTACATCGTAACGGTTTAGCCAATCTTGCATAGCTGTCGTCGCCTGTGGATTATGGGCAACGTCTACAACTACTAACGGGGAATCACTGATAGTCTGCTGGCGCCCTGGCATGGTGGTGTTCTCAATAATATCTCTTACCACGCTTTCTTCGGGCAGCAAATCTAGTAGCTCCAGCGCGGCCAACGCTGTACTCGCATTTTGAAGCGGAATTTTAGGATAAGGTAGCGACGTATAACTATTGCTCTTCCCTTTCCAGCTCCACTCACTGTAATCACTTGATACCACTGTTTCGAAATCTTGAGTAGCCCAACGTACGTTAGCTTGTAGCTCGTTAGCCACATCGTAAAGCGATGATGGAGGAAACAGTTCACCAACCACAGCATTGCCGTTTTTGCGCATAATGCCCGCTTTTTCCCGAGCAATTTTTTCGCGGGTATTACCAAGCCAATCTTGATGGTCAAGATCGATAGTCGTAATAACAGCTAGATTGGGATCAATAATGTTGGTGGCATCCAAACGTCCGCCTAGGCCTACTTCAAGAATGACCACATCAACAGCCCATGACTGCATCATTTTCATAGCAGCCAGTGTACCGAACTCAAAGTAAGTTAGAGTAATAGGTTCGCCACCGGTGTCTTTTCGCGCGCTTTCAACAAACTCAAATGCATTTACAAATTCATCGGCAGGCGGTAATTCGCCGTTGTACCGCACGCGTTCACGATAGTCGGTTAAATGGGGTGAACTGTATACCGCAACACTTTTGCCTTGCGAAAGCATGGCCTGCTCAAGTAAGCGGCACGTTGTGCCTTTACCGTTTGTGCCTGCAACAGTAATAACCAAAGACTGGCTAAGTGAAAGTGCCATGGCATTGGCCACTTCTTTCACTCTGTCTAGCCCCATATCGATGGCGCTAGGATGAATAGATTCTAGGTAGGATAACCACTGGCTCAGGCTTTTTTGCGAAGATGAAGACGCTGAGGCGCTTTCTGCGTGTGGCGCTGAGCCAGTATTTAGATTGTTTTCGTTATTCACTAATTCTTATAATGCAACTTAACCAACAGGCTGTGTAATCTATCACGCATATCTCTGCGGTCAACAATCATATCAATTGCACCTTTCTCAACAAGGAATTCACTGCGCTGGAAACCTTCAGGCAGCTTTTCTCTTACTGTTTGTTCGATTACGCGAGGACCCGCGAAGCCGATAAGCGCTTTTGGCTCAGCTACGTTTACGTCACCAAGCATTGCCAAGCTTGCAGATACACCGCCCATTGTAGGGTCGGTAAGCACGCTGATATAAGGCAGGCCTTTCTTGCTCATTTTAGCCAGAGCAGCAGATGTTTTAGCCATTTGCATTAGCGACATCAATGCTTCTTGCATACGTGCACCACCACTTGCACTAAAGCAAATAAGCGGCATATCGTTTTCTAAACATGCATTAACAGCAGCAACGAAGCGAGCGCCTACAACCGATGCCATTGAGCCGCCCATAAACGCAAACTCAAAACACGCAACCACTACCGGCATACCTTTTAGCTTGCCCTGCATTACCACTAGTGCGTCTTTTTCGTTTGTCGCCTTTTGTGCGGCAACAATGCGATCTTTATAACGTTTAGAGTCTTTAAATTTAAGTACGTCTTGCGGCTCGTGTTCTGCACCTAACTCAACGCGATCACCTTCATCTAAGAACGCGTCGATACGGCGGCGCGCCGTAATACGCATGTGATGGTCACACTTAGGGCAAACTTCCTGAAGTTTTTCCAGTTCGCTCTTATACAGCACTGCTTGGCATGAACCACACTTTGTCCAGATACCTTCTGGTACGTTACCTTTGGTTGATGTTTGCGTGCGAGGAAGAATTTTTTGAATCCAGCTCATGGAAATTGAATCCTTTGTTTTTTGTTTGCCGACCATGACGATTGATGTTTGTTCATACTTGTGGTCGACAACACATTAATTTTTTTAAGTTTCATATTGTATTACAAAGAAAAAATACGTAACACAATAGAACAGCTACCTAATATAGCGCGCTATTAGACCACAATACAACGAAATGGAAAAAACAAAACTGGTCTTAGAAGTTGGCAAGGGATGATTTGAAGATACACGCTTCAATACAACCTGAGTTAACTGCTAGCTGATGTGCAACTAACTCAGATTGAAAAATTTAAAGACGAAGGTAGATAGATTAGGCCTCTGGAAGGAATAGCGGCCCTAAAGGCGGTTTAGGCAAACCGTGCTCGTCAGGGTATGTGACGTCAACCAAGTACAACCCATTTGGCTTCGCCGTGGCTGCAGATTTACTTCTGTCTTTCAGGCTTAACAAGTGAGCTATCCAATTTACATCTTGCTCCCCTGCCCCAATCTCAACAAGCGCGCCCGTGATATTGCGAACCATATGATGCAAGAAAGCATTGGCGCGAATATCGATAATAACGTATCGCCCCTGACGATATACGCTTACATCAGTAACGTTGCGAAATGGCGTTTTACTTTGGCAAAGCGCTGCGCGGAACGAGGTGAAATCTTGTTCGCCTAGCAACGCTTGTGCGGCAACATGCATTTTTTTCTCGTCTAATTCGCGATGAATATGGGTAACCCCGGAATTGAGAATAGCTGGACGCATTTTCGCATTATGAATAACGTAACGATAGCGGCGATGGGTAGCAGAAAAACGAGCATGAAAGTCATCGCTGACGTTCTTTGCCCAGGTAACAGCAACAGAGTTAGGCAGATTCGCATTTACGCCGAGTGTCCAAGCGCGCTCTGAGCGTGGTGCATCACAGTTAAAGTGAACCACTTGCCCAGTAGCGTGTACACCAGCATCGGTACGTCCAGCGCACTGTACTTCAATGGGTTGGTTGGCTACTGTCGATAGTGCCTTTTCAAGATGTTCCTGAACACTTGGTACTTCACGCTGGCGTTGCCATCCGTATACAGCAGCACCGTCGTATTCAATCCCTAAGGCAATTCGCCCCATATCTGTATTACCCCGTTTCTGAAAAGGCGCTAAGTGTAGTCATGTCGCTTGCAACATGCAATGCTGCTAATACCCAAAACTCTTTTGCGTTTTAGAAAATGAATGTACATCGCCTAAAGAAAAAACGGCCTGTATATCTTGTAAATATACTGGCCGTTCAAAATCTCAAACGAGAGCGCGGTTATGCGCATAAGAGCAAACTACTTAAGCAATATTCGCTAAAATCGATGCGGCTTCCTGCTTTTGTTCCTCGCTACCTTCTTTCATTACTTCTTCAAGTAACTCTTTTGCAGCGTCTGCATCATCCATTTCAATATAAGCGCGAGCTAAGTCCAGGTTAGCGTTCTGCCCTGCGTCTTTGTCTATATCAATCACTGTGTCTTCATCCGACACGCCTGTGAAGTCAGATAAACTTACATCGAGATCTAGCGCTTGGCTATCTGGGTCAATAGCGTCTGCATCATCGCCATCGTTCATCAGCGCCTCTACATCTAGGAAGTCCTCTGGGGGTGTTTGGGCGTCGCTTTCACCGTCGACATCACTAAGTAAGGCGGCGAGATCTAAATCTGGGTTATCGAGTTTAAGGTCGTCCTCTTGAGCCTTTTCAGTCTCAACGGATTGAGCCTCTTGTTCGTCCTCTTCAATTTCAGTTGGCGTGGCAATATCCAATTCCACATCATCTGGAATTTCAAGGTCGTCTAATGCAAGTTCCGAATCATCTTCTTCAAGGGCGAAAGTATCTTCGTCGTCTTCTTGCTCAGACTCAAAAGCACCATCTTCGTCTAGCTCAAAGGTTTCATCTTCTTCGTCTAGTTCAAACGTATCATCGCTTTCGTCGAATCCAAGGTTGTCGTCACTCCCTTCTAACTCGAATGTGGCTTCATCATCTTCCAGCTCAAGTTCGAAAGTATCTTCACTCTCTGCTGAAGATGCTTCTGGATCCTGACCGTCGTCATCACTTTCAATTTCACTGGTGTCGACATCACTTGTATCAACAATAGCGTCTGACTCAAGACTTTGAAGAAGCTCATCGAATTCCGCACTGTCAAGATCGTCAAGAATCTCGTTGTCGTCTACATGGTCATCGTCACCGGAAGCAGACAACCAGTCGTCAAGGCCTGGAACATCGTCAAGTTCGTTAAAGTCTTCTTCGCTGTTCTTATCTGAATCGCTTTGGTTTAAATCAGTTTCTTCAGGTGAGCTCGATTCTTCAGCAGCACTAGATTCTGATGATATTTCGTCACCTTCATCTTCACCGTCTACTACACCGTCAATTTCTTGCTCTAATTCAAAGCTTTCTACTTCGTCATACGCAGCGTTTAACAGGCTGTCGTCGTATTCATCACTGTCTTCTGCTGAAGCATCTTCCGCTGGCTCTGTTGGCGCTGAGGGCTTTTCCTGCGCTGATGGCTCTTCTCCCGCTAAAGGCTCTTCCGTATCCATCTGACTGAACGAAGGAATATCATCCATCATCTGTCTTTCAAACGCTTCAATAGCGTCATCTAGTGGATCGTCTGACGTTTCCTCCGCCTTTTCTTTGGCGTTTTCGTCGACAGCATCGAGCTCTGGCTCTACGCCTGTTTCTGGCTGTAGTTCTGCCTCGGCTTCCGTTTCTAGCTCTACTTCATCTTCCGAGTTGGTTTCAGGCTCAGCTTCGAATTCTAGCTCTGATTCTGGCTCTGGCTCAGATTCAAGTTCCGCCTCTAATTCAGGCTCAATCTCAGTGTCTTGTTCTGCATCTACTTCAGTGCCAAACTCTGGTTCACCTTCGGCTTCCGCCTCTAGCTCTACTTCATCTTCCAAGTCGGGTTCAGCTTCAGTTTCAGGTTCAACTTTTTCTTCTGGTTCCTGGTCTTGTTCTGTTTCAGAATCGATATCCTGTTCCAATTCAGATTCAAGCTCAAGCTCAGACTCAGCTTCAAATTCTAGCTCTGATTCCGGCTCCGGCTCAGATTCAAGTTCCGTTTCTAGTTCAGGCTCAATCTCAGCGTCTTGTTCTGCTCCTATTTCAGTGCCAAACTCTGGCTCTGAATCTAGTTCTGACTCTGGTTCACCTTCGGCTTCCGCCTCTAGCTCTACTTCATCTTCCAAGTCGGCTTCAGGTTCAGCTTCAGTTTCAGGTTCAACTTTTTCTTCTGGTTCTTGGTCTTGTTCTGTTTCAGAATCGATATCCTGTTCTAATTCAGATTCAAGCTCAGGCTCAGCTTCAAATTCAAGCTCTGACTCCGTCGCTGGTTCAGACTCAAGTTCTGTTTCTAGTTCAGGCTCAATATCAGCGTCTTTTTCTGCTTCTACCTCAGTGCCAAACTCCGGCTCTGAATCTAGTTCTGACTCCGTTTTACCCTGGGCTTCCGTCTCTAACTCTACTGCATCTTCCGAGGCGGCTTCAGGCTCAGCTTTTTCTTCTGGTTCCTGGTCTTGTTCTGTTTCAGAATCGAAATCCTGTTCGAATTCAGATTCAGAATCAGCTTCAAATTCTAGCTCTGATTCCGGCTCCGGCTCAGACTCAAGTTCCGCTTCTAGTCCAGGCTCAATCTCAGCGTCTTGCTCTGCTTCTACTTCAGTGCCAAGCTCTGATTCTAGTTCTGACTGCGGTTCACCTTCGGCTTCCGTCTCAAGTTCTACTTCATCTTCAAAGTCAGCTTCTCGCTCAGCTTCTGCTTCTGACTCGCTCAAAGCTTCAGGTTCGAACTCTGAATCTGTTTCATCATCAGGTTCTATTTCAGACTCAAGCTCAGAAAGTAGCTCGTCTGTCAGCAAATCTACATCTTCACTGCTTTTAGATTCTTCAGCTTCTAGTTCAGCAAGCAACTCATCAGTTAGCGGGTCGCTAAAATCATCTTCGCTAGCGCCTTCTTCATCGCTTTCAGGCGTTTCAAGGTCTACGTCTTCATCGTGAGCTTCAGGACTAACTTCAGGCTCGCCATCCAACTCTGCTTCAAGCTCTTCATCAGCTGAAGGCAGTTGATCCGCTGAGGGCATTTGATCCGCTGAAGGCTCTTCAGCAAGCTCATCTTCCGCCTGTAGCTCAGCAATAAGCTCATCGGAAAGAGGGTCACTGAAGTCCGCGTTAGTTTCAATTTCGTCGGTGACTATTTCGTCTAAATCGTCGGTAATGGCATCAAGACTCTGAATAGACTGCGGCGACGGCGAAGAAGTTGTTATTTCTTCCTCAAGATCATCCTCGTCTTCGTCATCTTCTTCACCTAGGCCACCCATCATTTCGATTTGCTCAATTTCATTTAACAAATCGTCGGTGATTTTATCAATTTCTTTATTTTGCTGATTAATCTCGTCGTCGAGCTTGCTCAACATATCCTCATTGATAAGGTCGTCATTGCTGTCTAGCTCATCAGTAAGACCTGCATCAACGCCGTGCTCTTCTAGCAAATCGTCAATACTGATTTCAGGCTTATCGTCCTCATCTTCTACGGTTGGCAAAGAAGAAACACTTTCTGTTTCTTCGCCAGCGTCAGATAAATCATCAACCGAGCTGGCAAGCAACGCGTCGATATCGTCTTCATCAACATTGTCAGATTCTGCGGTTCCGTTGACCTCAGCCAGTATGTCGTCAGGGTCTATGTCGCCCGACTCATCTAGCTCATCACTCTCAAGTTCTGCCGCGTCTTGGCTTTGTACATCATCAAGCAAGTCATCAATGTCAAAATCATCGGCATCTGTCGATGCAGCCTCGTCAGCAACTTCCGTCTCTGGCTCGCTTTCATCGGCAGCATCTTCATCAAAGATGTCGTCATCCCCTGACAGGTCGAAGCCTTCAAGGTCGTCAGTGTCGTTTTCGTTTAATACTTTATCTGACAGGTCATCGTCGTCAAACAGACTATCTAGTTCACTTTGATCAAGCTCATCATCGCCAGCTTCAAACAAGTCATCACTGCCATCGTCTGGCACCAACATGTCGTCTTCAAGGTCGGCGAAGGTTTCTAGTTCGTCATCTAGGCTTTCTTCTAAATCTGAGGTAAGTACGTCATCAAGTAGGTCGTCGTCATTGAACAAGTCATCATCTGACAACTCTGCTTTATCATCAAAGTCAGGGGCTAGTGCACTTGAAAGATCGCCAATGTCAGAATCAGGTACCGGCACTTCATCGTTATCGGCTGTAATCGTAGGTCCAGCCGCAGGCGCTTCGTCAGGCTTACTATTACGTTTTAGCAGCCACATGATAAGACCACCAACTAACAATAGTGACAGAATTGCCGAGCCTATAATTAGACTCAGAGGGCTGGTAAGTGCGCTTAAAAAAGAAGACTGCTTTTCTGCTTCGCGCTGCGCTTGCTCGGCCTTGATCATGTCGAGCAATTCTTGCTGAAGCGCCACTTGCATATCTAGTTGGCTCTTAACATCACCTTCGACTTGCCCACGCAAGGTTTCTAGTTCGCCATTAACGGCCTCAACACGCTCGTACAAACGTCTGTTTTCGTTAAGAATCGCTTCAACATTTTCCAGTGAGGCTGCAAACTGCATACGCAGTTCATCAAATTGTCGGGTTTGCTCCTGATCTAAGCGAGTGATTTTCTGCTCAATATCAGTTTGGGTTTGCGTCAAGTCTTGTTGATTGACTAAAGGCGATGCAGGCTTGATATTTCTTACGCTACTGCCGGGCTTATTAAGCAATTCAGCAAATGCTCTATCATCCTGCTCAGCGCGCATCTGGGCTTTTTGCTTATCAATTCTGGCAATATAGCGCTCTGATGGTAACTTTAATACCGCACCATCAACTAATAAATTTAAATTGCCGTTTTCAAATGCGTTTGGATTGAGCTCGTAAATGGCGGTCATAACCTGATATACGCTCAGGTTATTGTTTTGGCGATAGCGCTCAGCAATGCGCCATAGGGTATCGTTGGCGTCGATGGGCCCATATTCCAGGCCCGAATACTGATCAGTTGCGTCTTTGGGACCTTTTAAGAAGGTAGCGCGTTCTTGTGCATCAACAGTGATGATAGGGCCAGACAAACAAAGTGTTAGTAAAAGTAAGCCCGTTAAATGCAATTTCATAGCAGTCCTATATGCCCTCAAGCGTCTTTACCACCCGAGACGTATGGGCGGATTTTCTAGCCAATCAGTACGGAAGAAAATATTGGCTTTTATTTTTATTCTTAAGCCACCTTGAAACCATTAATAATCAAGCTAGCGTTTTACAGTCTTTTTGAACTTAGCAGTAAGATTTATTTGCGCTTTATAGAGTTCTTACCCTTCGCCTAAGTGTCTGACTGAATATTGTTTTTAACGTTGTTCTATTCCTAACTTTACAAACTATAAACCAGTTATTAAGGGTGATCTAGTTAGACAGTAGTATTGAAGCGCTCTAATGCTTAAATTTTCGCTAAAAACCGTCATGCAGTAGCTTAGAGTGCTGTCTTTCTATCCCGTTGAATAGTGCTGCTTCATTGCAACAGGCAATGCCTCTTTCATTGCGTATCGGCAAGCACAGAAAAATGTTTACCTTTTCCTGTGCTTATCCGACTAAACAGAGGTTGATGCTCTGTAAAACACTTACATATAGTCGCGAATGAGTGTCTCAGCAATTTGAATGCTATTTGTCGCTGCACCTTTACGAATGTTGTCTGACACTACCCATAGGTTTAAACCACAAGGGTGAGTAATATCATTCCTGATACGCCCTACATGCACAATATCGTTGCCGCTAGCGCTGCTTACTTGCGTAGGGAATTGCTCATTACCGTCATAAACTGTTACACCTGGCGCTTCGGCTAAAAGCTCTTTAACATGCTGCGCATCTATTGGCGAACGCGTTTCAAGGTGAATAGCTTCAGCATGCCCGTAGAAAACCGGTACACGCACAGCCGTCGCATTTACCAAAATACTCTGATCGCCCATGATTTTTTGGGTTTCCCACAGCATTTTCATTTCTTCTTTGGTGTAGTCGTTGTCTTGGAATACGTCGATTTGAGGTATGACATTAAAGGCAATTTGGCGACTAAACGATTCTGGCTTTACTTCACGTGCGTTTAGCAAACCTGCGGTTTGTTTAGCCAACTCTTCCATGGCTTCTTTACCTGCACCAGAAACTGACTGGTATGTGCACACGTTAATACGGTCAATACCAACAGCGTCTTGAATAGGTTTAAGTGCAACCAACATTTGAATGGTTGAGCAATTTGGGTTCGCAATAATGTTTCTATTGCGAAACTCTGCCAGTGCATGGGCGTTAACTTCTGGCACCACAAGTGGGATATCTGGCTCGTAACGAAACTCTGAAGTATTGTCGATAACAATACAGCCTTCCTCTGCCGCTAGCGGAGCAAATTTTGCAGAAATGCTGCCTCCAGCTGAGAAAAAGCCAAATTGCACTAATGACCAGTCGAAATCATCAGCATCTAATACTTCAATGTCTTCGCCTTTAAACGACACGGTACTACCTGCTGAACGTTTACTGGAAAGCGGATACAATCGGTTTACCGGAAAGTCTCGCTCTTCTAATAGTTCAATCATGGTTTGGCCCACTAGACCTGTGGCGCCAAGTACCGCTACGTCAAACGCTTGCGACATAATGCTTTATGCTCCTAATATTAAAATAACTAAACCAGACTTACGTGAAAGCCCAGTTTGGTGAATGTGTCTTGGATTTGCTTACTGGTGTTTTTTGGCAAGTGTAACGCATAGGCGCTGCACTCGCGACGCACTCTGTATTGCTTACGCAATGTAGAGAACGTATTTGCTATGTGTGTCTCTGGCGTTTCATTATGGCCTGACGCAAACGCGTTTCGCGTTATCTCATCGTCAATAGCTACATCATACACATTGTGGAATACGGCAATGAGATCCTCAACGGACAACCGCACCGCCTCAGGCGAATTTAACGCAACTTTGATCGGATTGGTTTTCTCTAAAAAGTCGCTAAGCACTTTGTCTGGGGCTTTGCCCACTACGTCACAAATTTGCTCGTAAATCATTTGCGTACCGCGCACTTTGCCTTCTACAGAGTGCCCCGCGATATGTGGTGTAACGAACCAAACATAGTCAAATAATGCTGTATTTATGGCAGGCTCATTGTCGAATACGTCGAGTACCACCGTTGGCGGTTTTTCACCTCGAAGTACACTAAGTAGTGCCACTTCATCAATAACCTCACCCCGGCATGCATTTATAAGCAGCTGGTTTGACGTTAATCCTTCCAGAAACGCTTCATCTATCATCTGATATGTAGGATATTCGCCGCCTTTAATAAAAGGCACGTGAAGCGAGATAACATCGCACTTTGCTATTTGCGCTAAGTCTACAAATGACTGACCGTTATGCTCCTTCTTACCAGATTTTGTTAGCGCTTGCTGTAGCGGCGGGTCATACAGACAGTGTTTAACGCCAATTGCCATTAAAATTCTTGATAATGCAGTTCCCACATTACCAGCACCTACTATTCCCACTGTCGCATTATATAAATCGAGCATTTGGGCTTTTTGCGCGTGCAGCAAAACACTCAACACGTACTCGGCAACCGCTACGGCATTACAGCCTGCTGCACTGCTATGCATAATACCCACGCTATCTAAATGCGTTTTATCTAAATGATTGGTCCCCGCCGTTGCCGTAGTAACAAACTTGAGCTTGCTAGCGCTGGTCAGCAGTTCAGGGGTAACCTTGGTGGTAGAACGTAGCGCAAGAATATCTACATCGCGCAGCATTTCAGGCACAAGAGATTGCCATGCATAGGTTTCAACCTCACCTACGCTATTAAGGTAATCGGTGCCAAACGGAATGGTGTCTTCAAGAAGTATTTTCATGGCGCTAAGTGTACCTTAACTTAGGCTTTTAGTAACCCAGCGCCCTTGATTTATCTTGTCGGTGATTCGTTTAATTTACGTCATTTTGATGCACGTTTGGCCGCAACATTAAAGAGACGGCCGAAGTTCATACAATCCTTTAACACGGGAACGCTTGAAGCAAACCGCTTTAGCTCACGTTTTTTGTCCACTTCATCCGTTGCGATCATCGTATTAGATAACGTTAAACTTCACGCCGTTACTTGTCATATCCAGGGAAACGGCGTTCAACGCGTCGTTTAATACCCGGCCATGCTAACGAACCACCAGCCTGCCGGGTGACTTGATCGGCCTGCATTCGAATGCCATCTAGAATTGCCGAATGAATTGGAATAAGCGGCTTGCCTGTGGCCTGCGCTTTTAACTGAATTTCACAGGCGCGCTGCATAATAAACATAAACAAGAAAGCATCGGGAGTATTGTCTGCACAGGTTAAAAGCCCGTGATTGCGCAAAATCATAAATTGGGTATCGCCAAGGTCGCGAACCAATCGCACTTTTTCTTCTGGGTTTAGCGCCACGCCTTCGTAGGCATGATAGGAAAGCGACGCCAGCGGAAAAAGCGACTGTTGCGAGTATGGCTGCAACCCTTCTTCTAAAATGGATACCGCCACACCTTCTGCTGTGTGCAAATGCAAGACACATTTTGCATCGTCTCTAGCCTCATGAACAGCGCTATGAATAGTAAAACCTGCTGGGTTAATGTCGTACTCACTTTCCATTACCTTGTTACCGTGAAGATCAACTTTAACCAAGCTTGATGCAGTAACTTCATCAAACATTAAACCGTAAGGATTGATCAAGAAATGATGATCAGGCCCAGGAACACGGGCAGAAATATGGGTAAAAATAAGGTCGTCCCAACCATACATAGCGACTGCACGATAACATGCGGCTAGATCAACACGGGTTTGCCATTCTTCACTGCTAACTTTCGACTTTACTGAATCTGTCATAGCTTTACTCTTTTAACGTACAAATTAATTTCATTTGAGGCGGGTGCCCTAGGTGGAAGGCTCGATACCTTGAACGTTTCAATGAAACTTCCACTTACTTTCTCTTACCGCCTACATTACGCGCAGTAATTGCTATACACTGTCGGATATACGACATTGTAAGAAATTTGTTAAATGGAAAAATTTAAACCTGTTCTCGCTAGCTCTACTTGGTTTGGCGCGCTCCCACCCTTTTTGCAGGAAGCCATGTTCGACAAGATGCGCCTAAAACACCTAAAAGCAGGGCAGCAACTTCATGCCAAAGGTGAAGACGGTGTCGGTTTTTACGGCGTATGCGAAGGCCGTTTAAGAGTTGTCACTGTGGGCGTAGATGGTCGCGAAATGCTATTTGCGCTACTGGGCCCCGGCACCTGGTTTGGTGAGATATCGATGTTTGACGACCTCCCTCGTACTCACGACAACTTCTGCGAGACAAATTGCACGGTGGCGATTATTCAAAAGAACGCGTTTAAAGCACTGCTTGAGCAATATCCTGAACTCTACCCGCATTTTACTCGCCTTTTATGCACGCGAGTGCGCAGCGCTTTTCAGTTTATTGACTCAAGTGCGGGTCTTAGCCTTAAGCACCAGCTGGTAAAACGGCTTTTAATGCTTACCACCAGTTACGGTCAGCATTTGCCCAAACATAACGCGATTACACTTACCCTTTCGCAAGAATCTTTAGCGCAAATGATAAATAGCAGTAGGCAAACGGTGAACCAGTTATTAGGTGAACTTCAACAAGAAGGTTTGGTAAAACGGCATTACGGGAAAATCACTATTCCCGAGCCAGATACCTTGTTTAGTCGTTATCAGTTTATTTGACTTGACGCTTCAGCCACATTACTGGGTCTTTCCTCCGTATTTCAATCGCATAGATGTATAGAGTATTTCATCTGTTGATGAAGTACCCTAATAACGAAAATGCCGTCATCGACTTTTTTATAGAAGACCATGTGCCTATGAACTGGCAGTTGAAAGTAATTCTTTCTGATATCCTCTGCTGAAGTACCGATACTAGGTTTTTCCGCCAGAATGACTAGAGCTTCG
Organism: Alteromonas sp. BZK5; assembly: GCF_014349115.1. Classification (NCBI taxonomy): domain Bacteria; kingdom Pseudomonadati; phylum Pseudomonadota; class Gammaproteobacteria; order Alteromonadales; family Alteromonadaceae; genus Alteromonas; species Alteromonas sp. BZK5. Next base: position 13,941 of record NZ_JACSOE010000045.1, read on the forward strand.
TGTAGGGCAACAAGATAGGCTTCAGCTTGAGTTACGCCATGAATATTGGCTGAATAATCGTAAATCCCGGAGATAACTTCCTCTGCTTTATTGGAGAGGGTATATTTATTCATTCTGAGGCTCGAGTTTTCTTAACTTGAATAATATCTAAAACATTCTTATCACTTTTCCCACTCAATTCACCTTCTATGAGAGCTAAGCTAATTGCCTCTCGCTCACTCTGATTGCGACGCACTAAATCGCGAATATAATCACTAGCATTAGCAAATTTGCCAGTTTTTACTTGTTCATCAATCCACGTACGCATTTCGTCAGGAAGCGACACATTTAAAGTTGCCATTGTCTATTTCCGAATGTCCACCATTTGCAAATTATGGCAAACATTGACAAAGATTGCCGATTGAGTAATGAAAGTTGGTTTAACCGATAGCTCAGAGCACTTAGTTAAACGACAAATTTAGCGTCACTCGAAACACTGCGCTTAATAAAAATTTGACATTCTGCTTCACGGACAAAACACACAATTACAATCGCTTAAGCGGCCGCTTCTGAAAACACAGGTTTTATTTAAAAAATACCAATAAAAAAAGGGCGTAAACACAAGCACCCACGGTGCTCAGGTTTACGCCCTTTTGTCTTCTTTGAAACTTCTTAACTGAAGTTAAAAAAGCTTACTGGTTCAAGCGGTTTTAATTAACCGTTATAACGCTGCATAACAAGCGTTGCGTTAGTGCCGCCGAAACCAAAACTGTTAGACATAATTGTGTTTAACGTTGCTTCACGTGCTTGGGTAACAATATCTAGCCCTTGTGCCGCGTCGTCTAGCGTGTCGATATTAATTGATGGCGCAATAAAGTTATTCTCCATCATCAACAAGCTATAGATAGCTTCGTTTACACCCGCAGCACCTAGTGCGTGACCTGTCAGTGACTTAGTTGCACTAATAGGTACGCCCGCTTGGCCAAACACTTCTTGAATCGCCGCAAGTTCCTTCACGTCACCTACAGGCGTAGATGTGCCGTGGGTATTCAAGTAATCGATTGGCGTATCGATATTTTGCATTGCCATTTTCATACAGCGAATTGCGCCTTCACCCGACGGTGCAACCATGTCGAAACCGTCTGATGTAGCGCCGTAACCTACTACTTCGCCGTAGATTTTTGCGCCGCGTGCAAGCGCGTGCTCAAGTTCTTCAACAACAACCATACCGCCGCCGCCTGAACTTACAAAGCCGTCGCGTGCTGCGTCATAAGTACGTGATGCCACAGCAGGATTGTCGTTATATTTAGAGCTTAGTGCGCCCATAGCGTCGAATTGGCTTGATAGTGACCAATGTAATTCTTCACCGCCACCGGCGAATACTACGTCTTGCTTACCAAGCTGAATAAGCTCTAGCGCATTACCAATACAGTGGGCACTAGTTGCACACGCAGAGGCAATTGAATAGTTCACGCCACGAATTTTAAACGGTGTCGCTAAGCAAGCCGATACCGTAGATGCCATACAGCGGGGAACCATGTATGGACCAACACGCTTAACGCCCTTTTCGCGAAGAATATCAGCAGAAAGCACTTGGTTTTCAGAAGACGCGCCACCTGAGCCAGCAATAATACCCGTGCGCTCGTTTGAAATGTCGCTTTCTTCTAAACCAGAGTCTGCAATGGCTTGTTGCATCGCCACGTATGCGTAGCCTGCCGCATCGCCCATAAAGCGCATAGCTTTACGGTCAATATGGTCTTTCAAATCGATGTCGATGTTGCCCCAAACTTGGCTGCGAAGGCCCATTTCGGCGAACTGTTCTGAAAATGTAATTCCAGACTTACCCGCTTTAAGTGAAGCAAGTACGTCTTCTTTATTTACGCCGATGCTTGATACGATACCAAGACCGGTGATAACTGCTCTTCTCATAGTTTACCCTTTGCGTTGTTGCGGCTTATGGTAACGATTTTGAATGGTAAAGTGGTCTGCTCTGCCAATTGCCATACTCAAATTATCCAAACTTCAGCGTTGCAATACCTGTTTCAATTCTGGGCTTGTGTGTATAAACAGGTAGTTTCCCACTTCCCTTCTTTTTCGTTTCTGCCGTCTTTGTCTAAGCTTTCTTGTTCAGAATATTTCCAATGTAGCACGAATGCACAGGGTCATGACCAGCGTTAATTTATACCTTCATAAAACCTTCAAAATAGCTTTAGCGGTTTCTTTTATTGACAAAAGTGAGCTCTAAGTTTGTTCTTAAATATTTTACCCGTATCTTCTCTAGGCAGAGCATCGAGTATTTGCAACATTTTAGGCCACTTGAACCGCGCCAGTTTGCCATCTAAATACCCATGTAGCGCATCAATCGACAGCGCATTGCCGGGTGAGCATTGAACAGCCACCACAACTTTTTCACCATACTCAGCATCAGGCACACCGAATACCGCACAGTCTGCAACCTCAAGCATTTCGATGATGACGCTTTCTATTTCAGCAGGAAATATATTGGCGCCACCTGAGATGATCATGTCTTTTTTCCTATCGCAAATATATAAGTAGCCATCTTCGTCGACATAACCCATATCACCTAATGTCGTGAATTCACCAACATGTAAGTCGCTTTGCGTGCCCGTAGTATTGGTATATTTGAATGGCGCGAACATGGAAAGGTGCGCATATATAACGCCAACACCACCTACTTCGCACTCCTCTTTATCGTCGCTCAGTATTTTAATCGCGGCACCGGGAATGGGCTTACCCACAGAATTTGGCTTATCTAATGCTTCTTGAGATGAAATTAGGGTCATAAAGCCTAATTCACTAGCACCATAAGATTCATAGAAAATTGGACCAAACCAGTTAATCATTGCTTCTTTCACATCGCTTGGCAGTGCGGACCCGGTTGATAAGGCAAATCGCAAGCTTGAAGTGTCGTATTTGCTTCTTATCGACTCGGGCAGTTTAAGTAGCCTCACCATCATAGTGGGAACAATATAGGCGTGAGTCAGCTTAATTCGCTCTATGTCTTGTAAAAAGCGTTCGGGGTCGAATTGAGGCTCAATGTATACATCAATATTACCCGCTGCTAAACAGCAGAGCGTAAGCGCGTGTGGTGCACTGTGATAAAGCGGTGCCGAGACGAAAAAGCGATCACCTATTGATAGCTGCATTAACGCTTCAGACAGCCCCTTAAATATCAAATAAGGGTCTGGCCGCGTTAGGTCTTCATCTCGCTTAATACCTTTGGGTTTTCCGGTGCTGCCAGATGTGTAGGGAAACATGCCCTTAAAGCGTTTTGGCGGCTCATTGTGGCGCGTTGCGTTTGGGGCAGCTAATAGCGTATCAAGGCACTGATACTGTTCCCCAGTTTTCGCCTCTGATGCTAACAGTGAATTATCTGTTAAATGATAGCGCTCTAAAATGCTTTCCGGCGTTTTAATCGTGTATATCACTGACAAGGTGGAAACTTGTAATAAGGTTTGGCGGTCATTCTCCCCCTTTAATAAATCGCGATGAGCGAACAGCACTTTAGCGCTGCAGTCGTCTAAAATAGGCAGAAGTTCGGCAACAGGGCTGTGCCAATTAAGCAGAACATAGCGCGAACCCACATATCGGCATGCCTCAACTATTTCAAATATATCGACATGGTTTCGCATAAAAATAGCTACCACATCGTTATCGCACACACCTTGCTCAGCCAGTGCACGTGCTATGATACGTGCACGATCATCCATTTCGTCTCTAGTGCGTTTGCAAATGCTTTGACCACATTGGTGAAACACGCCCGCCATACCTTCTCCCTGAACTATCTTGAATAGACCTAGCGCCAAATTTAACAAATCATTTACAAAAACAATTAAATAAGCGTATTGTTTTTACTGATAGATTGTTATTTGCAGAAGCAATAAGAAAAGAAGAGTTTAAAGCAGGTACAAACTTTTGCGGAAAAACAAAAAGGTGACAGGTAGAATACGCGGCCAAACGTTCGAAATTTAGATAAAACTGAAGATTGCTGTGTTATTAAAAAAGCCAAGAACCATTGCTCTACGCATTTTTCAAAGTGCGGTACCCCGACTTTCTTTCGTGGTGGCTGCCTTTATCATTGCTTCTGCAGCGACTGTCTCAGTAACAGCTGCGCATACCGTCCTCCCCGCGCTACCAGAGCCAGTTTCAAACAATGCCGTAGCTTCTGTAACCATAGACGACACACAATATGTATTTAGTTTTATGGGGCTGGGCAAAGGCAAGACCCATAAAGACGTGCACAATCGTGCTTGGCAGCTTCCTATTGATAGCAAAGATAAACCTTTGCAGTGGCAAGCCCTTCCCCCAGTTCCATCCAGCCTTGCACTAAAAGGTCGTTTGGCTTCCGTAGCAGTGGGCGTTAATGACAGCGTTTATATTTTTGGCGGTTACACGGTTGATGAAGATCACAATGAAATTAGTACGCCAGATGTTTATAAATACGCTCCTGTAACAGGGGAATATACGCTATTAACGCCTATGCCCGTGCCTGTTGATGATGCAACTGCTTTAGTTTACCAAGACCGTTACGTTTACTTAGTTTCAGGCTGGCACAACGATGGCAACGTAAACCTTGTGCAGGTTTGCGATACGCAAACCGGCCAATGGCAACAGGCGAGCCCTTTTCTTGGCAATCCAGTATTCGGGCAAGCTGGCGGCATCGTTAATAACACTATGGTAATTTGTGACGGCGTTTCTGTAACACCTCACAGCGATAAACGCCGTAGCTTTGCTGCAGAAACTGCCTGCTTTAAAGGCGTAATTGATAAGCAAAACCCTTTTAAGATTGATTGGCGCACGCTTCAACATCCAACGGGTACTGCGCGCTATCGCATGGCGGCAGCGGGCGATAAGGCCACGAATAAAATCTATTTTGTGGGCGGTTCGACTAATCCGTACAACTACAATGGCATTGGCTATAATGGCGAGCCTTCAACTGCAGATGACGCCATCTGGATCTTTGATATTGCGGAAGAAACCTGGGTTATATTAAAAACAGATGCTGAAGTGTCTACAATGGATCACCGCGGGTTAATTAACGTTAACGGTTCTTGGAGCACCATTGGCGGTATGCTTGGCGCACAGCACGTGACCAGTAAAGTAACATCGCACTTTTCAACACCTGCAGAAGTGTACTGTCCATCTAGAAGCCAGGCTAGCTCTGGCGTTTCAAAACAAGGATCGGATGGGCAAGCTGTTGAAGTAGTGAAAACCGCCTCCAATTCAAAGTGCCAACACCAAAACAATATAAACGGAGAAAAATAAACAGTGAAATCTAAGCATGCACAGGTTCATTTTAATGAGAGCGGTACGCCTGTCGCCGACCATTTTGACGACGTTTATTTTTCTAACGACAGCGGAATTGATGAAACCCAACACGTTTTTGTTGCAGGCAACGACCTTGCTGAGCGCTGGCAACAGTGGCGCACCCCTACTTTTGTCATCGCCGAAACAGGTTTTGGAACTGGGCTGAACTTTTTGGTTGCCATGCGTGCCTTTAACGAATTTAGAGCAGCGAACCCTGATCATCCGTTAAAGCGCCTGTATTTTATTACCACGGAAAAGTTTCCACTGCCTCAACAGGATATGCAGCGTGCGCTAGAAGCTTTTCCTGCCCTTAAAAACGAAGCGCAAGCACTCGCCTCACTTTACCCCATGGGCCTAGAAGGTTGTCATCGCCTTCATTTTGATAACCATTCAACCACACTCGACTTGTGGATTGGTGATGTGCACGAGCTTTTGCCTCAATGGCATTCTCCTGCAAATGGCCTCATCGATGCCTGGTTTTTAGATGGTTTTGCACCAAGCAAAAACCCTGATATGTGGACCGATGCACTGTTTAGCCAAATGGCTCGCTTGTCAAAAACCGGTACAACCTTTGGAACCTTTACCGCCGCAGGTGTCGTAAAACGTGGGCTAGCTGGTGTGGGTTTTACCATTAAAAAACGCAACGGTTTTGGCCGTAAGCGCGACATGCTGACCGGCGTTTTTAACCAAGACAATGAGAATGTGCAGCATAAACTTCGTCTGCCTGCTGGCCCCTATTACAGGTACGCTGACGACAGTTTAGATAAAACAAGCAAAGTCGCAGTAGTAGGCTCCGGCCTTGCAGCAGCTACGGCATGCTTGGCTTTAGTAAAACGCGGCATTAGCACCACTTTGTATTTTGATGGTGACACCCTTGCAAGCGGCGCTTCTGGCAACCCGCAAGGCGGCTTTTATCCGCAGCTCCATAGCGAAGCAAGTATTGCCAGCCGCATTCAGGCGCACAGTTTTTTGTATGCTAGAAAAGCCTACGACCACACTATTGAACATGCAAAAGCCTGTGGCCTATCTGACGTTGCCCACGATTTCTGTGGCGTTATTCAACTAAGCTTTAACGACAAGGTAGCAGAACGCCAAAATAAATTGGCTGCTGCCGACGTTTGGCCTGAAACTTTAATTAAGCCCGCAGACAGCAAAGAAGTGAGCGATATCGCTAACCTAGCTCTTCCCTACTCTGGCTTATACATTGGCTTGGGCGGATGGATTTCTCCTCCACAGCTAGTTACTGCCATGATTGAAGAAGCACTTCAAAGTGGCAAACTCACGCTGAAACCCAATCATATCTATGTATCTCATGAGGCAGTTGAGACAACAAAGCAACAGGTGCGGATTCGTTTTAACTTAGATAGCGCTGAGAATGAAGAAGTTATTACTGCCGATCATCTTATCCTTGCCCTTGGTGCAGGTGCGGTAAACGCTAGCGATTTTAACAGCCTGTCCCTTCGCCCCGTTCGCGGCCAGGTTGAAGCTATTCCCACCCAAATGCCAATTGAACAGCTTAACACTGTGTTGTGTCACAAAGGCTATATGACACCTGTATTCGAAGGTCGGCATGCGTTAGGTTCAACCTACGTTAAAAACGACTTAAGTACCGATGTACGAGGCGATGAAACTGAAATGAACCTCGCCACCCACGAACAGGCGCTGGCAAACACCGACATCGTGCAAGCATTACAACATGACGGTAAAGCCAGAGCGGCTACCCGTTTAGGTTCACCCGACCACCAGCCTGTTGTCGGTGCACTACATAACTTTGATTTATTAAAAGAGCACTACACTATGCTAGGCGTGGGCAAACCGTTGACTAGCGCGCCAGTGTTGCCAAGCAGCGTAGTTTCCACCCTTACTTGCTTAGGGTCACGAGGGTTAACCACAGCGCCTTTAATGGCAGAGGTTTTGGTGAGCAGTCTATGTAAGGAGCCGCTACCTTTAAGCAACGATTTGCTTAATGCAGTGAACACAAGCCGCTTTATGACTCGCGAAGCAATTAGAAGTCAGGGTTAATAAACGGAGGGGTCTTTGTGAAAATTCTCCTGTGCCTAGACACAAAAGACCGGATGTTTAGAGATTTTAAAGCGAATATGCAATGAGTTCGCTTTCGAAAACAGAGTGCAAAGGAAGTAAATGGCTAGTTTACGCTAGCCATTTTATTTAAATCCATCACGATAAACGCAGGAATGTATACGTTGGCGCTTGCCACCACTTGTTTATTTTCCAGCGACACGATACGGGCGTTTACGCGGACGCCTCTGTCATCTTCAATGATGGTGCCAGTTACAACATGGTCCATTTCAACCTGTTTAGCGAGTGCAGTACCATCTCGAGTAAGTACGAAATCGCCGACTGGCGTTACGGTAATGCCACCTGCAAGCTTAAAGTCGACAACCGCTAACCCAAAGTCTTGTAGCTCGGCTATTAGATACTCTGAAAGCTGATTGCCTAACACGGTGCTGTCGCTCAACGACTGATTAAGCCGAACAAAACTTGCCACACCCACCATATCTTGATGCGTAAGACGGGTTGCATTGTCCATTAATTCCATCGCAAGTTGCGAGGCGTAATCATTTAAGCGCTTATGCGTTTGTGACGGTGAATAGCCATGGTGTAGTGGGTCTTTATAGCCGGGTTCGACTTCCACGTGCTGTTGATATTGTCTATCGCGAGAATCTGGAGTGTACTCCAGCCCTGAACGGCTTGGTACAGGCACTGGCTCGGCGTGATGAGTAATTTCACCGTCTTCACCTAACCAAAATGAGCCAATAGACTCTGTGCTAGTGCACCCTGTCATACATACACTCAGCATTACGCCAACGGCTGCCCAACTGCTTGACACAAGCTTCTTTGTAAACACCATGCTGAAACTCCTAGCCGCGACTTAGCTTAACGCCATCGCGCATACCGTTTTGCTGGCTACCGTCACTTGGAATAAGTGCATCTACTACGTAGAACGGCACTAACATTTGCGCAGTTGCCACCACTGCGCGCGACTCCATGCCTAAAATACGGGCGTTAACTAACACGCCACCTTGGTGCTTGGTCATTGTTCCCGTTAACACGTATTCAATAGGAAGGCTGCTGCTCAATTCCAAATAGTCTCGGCTTAATACAAAATCACCATCGTCAGTAATACGAATATACTCGGTGGCTTTGAAGTCGATAACCGGCACGCGGAATTTATGCAGTTCGTGAACAAAAGATTCCGCCATCTGACGACCAAGCAAATCTGTTTTCTGCAAGTCAGTATCTAGTAGTGCGAAATGGGTTACACCAATAGGTGTCTTGTTATTCACATATTCCATATTGGCAATTAAGTCTTGCGCCATGTTCTTCACATAGTCGCCAATATGCTTGGTTAGAGGTCGACCCTTATACGCGCCCTGTACGCTCGAATACAAAGGAGGTTGACCGATAGCGCCGTACGCGTCCATACCCTGAGACTGAGTATCACTGGTATTTTCAACTGGCTTTGAGGGAGCGCGGTCGGCGGCAGTAATATCAATCACGTTCATGGCCGGGCGCTGAGGCGCTTGTTCGGCTACCTCTTCTTCCCCCATCATCATAGAGCACCCGCTGACGCTTAGCAGTGAAGCACAAAGCGAAAACGCCGCGTATTGATTTCGTCTTTTCATGGGGTTACCTCGTACCTTCAGTTCTGTATAACTTGCCGTTTCTGGTGGTTACTTGTTCTTCGCGCCAAAACAGTTCGGCAGGGAAAAAGCGTGTTGCTGCAGCGACAATGTTTTTATTTCTAGCGTTGATAATTCGAGCGTTAACCACCGCGCCAGACTCTTGATACACCATAGTGCCGGTTATATAAAAATCGACGCGCTCAATGTTGGAAAGCTGGTCGATATCGCGGGTTAATACTCTGTCGCTTTCGTCACTAACAATTATATCGTTCGAAAGCTTAAATTCTTGAGTAGAAAAGCCTCTTTTCGTGGCCTCAGTAATCATTCCCTGTTCAAGTTGATGGCCCAACAACATTAGCGGATGTTGATGACCAGCACTGTATTTCATAGTATCCGCAGGTACAAAGCCGACTACCGCATAGCGAGACTGACGTGCTGGACCCACATCAGCAAAAAGTTCGTTCGCCAACATATAGGTATGGTATTCCACATTCCCCAATGCTGATACATCGCTGGCATCGGTTTGCGCAAATTGACTCTTAGGTTCGTCAGATGAAGAGCAACCAGAGAGTAAGCCCAAGATAAGCGCGGTATATACCAAGGCTTTCGCGACTAAGCGACCATTTTCTGTCAGCAAAGCGTGAGAGACAGGTTTTGTCATACTTTTCATTACACATGTCCAGTGAAAAACGTCAAATTTCTATCGGAAAGAAGCAAAAACTCATCGAAAAACAGTGATCAGCTACTACGCAAACCGACATTTTCAGTGTCTTTAAACAGGCTTTTGCAAAATTCACACCAAAGAAAGGCTACAAGCAGCATTGACCGTTACATTGGAGGTTACATTGAAAAAAAATTGCTGATAACCAAGTGACGTAAAGCGCCTAGTTTCAGGAGATGTACCTTTCTCAGTGTTAAAAGAACTTGATGTTTATCGTCAGGCCGTGCATGAAAAGCGGAGGCGACTTGCCGCCTTAGGACAGAAAACTGCCGATAATTAAATAGGCAATGATCACAATGCCAAGTGATTAAAAAACTTGAGAACTCCCGGGACTCTCATGCCGCGTTAATGACCAATTAGCTAAATAAACCTGCACATGCCTAAACCTAAACTTTCACCATCACGAGGTTCAAAACCGAATTTAAGATAAAAACTTTCCTTACCATGCGCAGCCAACAGGCCAATGGTTGCGCCAGGTGCGCAGCAAGACTCCAAATGTGCAATCAACGTGTTCATTATTTTCGAGCCCAAGCCTTTATTCTGATGTTCTGGATGAATAATGACGTCTTGAATATAAAAATACATTGCGCCATCGCCAATCACCCGACCACAGCCTACAAGGTTGTTGTCGAGGTAAATTGTTGCCCAAAACAACGAGGCATTAATACTTTTTTGAACAACCGATAAACACGGGTTACTCCATCCAATCAATTTTCTTAAATTGGCAAAGTCTTCAACTGACGGAGGGCTTTCTTTAATGGTGTAATTCGTATGCATCATTCGTCATTCCGCCCTTCGTTCTCGCAAAAGCTAGCTACCTAATTCGGTAATGTGAAGTAGTTCGCCCGACGGGCCCCATAGATAGAAAACACTTCCCCAATGTTGTTGCTCAATTGATGAAATTTTCGTTTTATGTAATGAGCGTGAGCACAGATCAAAAGCGTCCTGAATGTCTGCTACACATATTTGTAGCATAAAGTTATTCGCCAATTCAGGATTATAAAAGCGCTGAAGAAAGAAGAGACAATCACCATTTTCAAACAGTGTTAAGTCTTCATTTACGTATTCTGCATTAAATCCAATCTCAGAATAAAATGCTTTAGAAATGTCGTAGTTTTTGCTTGGAATAAAAGTCTTAATATCTATGACGTCCATATCTTGAGATCCCTCGCATTTCGCTGCTTTAAATTTAAGTCGTGGCTAAATGGCAATAACAGCAAGCATGTCTTCGCCATCTTCATCTAACCCCACCTCTTCGAAACCAAAGCTTGAATAGAAGGCTTTGGCGACAGGATTCTTGGGGTTATAGCATATCTCTATCTGTTTGAGCTCAGAAGTTTGCTTTATAAGCGTGATAGCTTGAGATAAAGCAACTCTGCCAATTCCATTATTCTGATGGCTCTCATCAATCATAAAGCGCCAAATGGACACTTTGGTTGGCGTTTCCTGAACCCACATCAAGAACCCTACGGGCTGGTCATTGCAATAAATGGCTTTGCAGGTATGGTTCTCGTTGTAGAAAGACTCAACCAACGACCACATATTGCACGCTACAAACGCTTGTTGATCATCCGCCACATCCAAGTCACAAACCTGCTCATAGTTAGATTTGTTTATTTCTTCCAGTGAAATTTTCATCCTGTCTTCTTATAAAAGCATGCTGTTTTATTGCCATTATAAGCTGAAGTTCACTCAAGTCATCATTAGTCGTTTATAGCCATATTGATAGTAAAAGCCTAATTAACAAAGCCGAAAGGTACAGCCCAACGCCAAATACGACGTGATTAATAATGCTGTGTAACCGAGCGTTATTGGGATTAGGCGTTTTCGATGCGGCAATACCCGCCCCCATACCTGGCTGCAATATAAAAAACGGTGCAACGACTGTAGCGATACCGAGCGCCACTGCTGGACCTAGCGTCGGTTCGAACAACCAAGATTCTCCGCATATGAAAATAAGCAGCGCTGCATAGGCAATTCCAATTAGGTAATGGGCTGTCCATCCAATAGTACTTTCCCCGTGAACAGCATGGGCACTTGAAATAGAAGTATGACGAAACTGCCCTTTTTTCATATGCCCTATCCAGCGCCCTATCATGCCCCAATTTGTTGGAGTAATACCAAACAATTGCTTTCTCAACAAGGCCCATAAATCCACCACTAAAGTAGCTCCCATACCTATCAGCAAGATAAAAACAATACTTTCCATATTCACTCTCAATAACTAGTTTCAATTAACATGAGATGCTAGCCTACAACTTCAAGTTAACTTTAAGTCAAGCATTCCTTTGGGAAAAAGTATGGAAATATCTCAGGTCGCCAAAAAGTCCGGAGTGTCGGCATCAACACTGCGCTTTTATGAAGAAAAAGGCCTTATCAAATCTATTGGTCGACAAGGTATACGTCGCGTATTTAGCTCAAACGTTTTAGAGCGCCTTGAATTAATCGCACTAGGCCGCGCAGCTGGTTTTTCACTGGAAGAAATTTCTGGGAAATTAGGAACCGATGCAAAGCCTGATATAGACCGCGCTCTGCTACTTAAAAAAGCGAGCGAATTAGATGGAACAATCAAAAAATTAGAAGCAATGCGTGATGGTCTGCAGCATGCAGCTGCTTGCACAGCACCGAGTCATTTGGAATGTCCGAGGTTTCGTCGATTGATGAACCTTGCAGCCGCAGGGGTGATTGAAGGCGTTGCCGCGAATAAGGCAGTAAAATAAATATCCGTATCAATGGAAACCACTCAACGCTTTGCGGGTACTAAAGTCACCATCGCAGAGCTACCTCAAAATGGCAAAAATATGGCTATCGTAAAACCGTCCATTTTTAAAAATGGCGCGTTGCAATATCGCTTCTTGCTTAAACCCTGCATCTAACAGCAGCTTTTGCGAAGCAAGATTGGATGAAAATACGCAGGCAAAAATGCGCTCTATACTTGTGCTTGAGAAAGTAAGGGCGATAATTTGGCGCAGCGCGTCACGCATAATCCCTTTTCGCCAATGTGATGAACAAAGCCAGTATCCGACCTCTCCGGCTCTTTCATATTCAAAGTTTCCTGGGTTAACACCAATACACCCTACTAACTCGCCGTCGTACTCTACAGCTTTTATAAAACCCTCTTTGCTCCCCTCTTGAATCCACCATGTGGCATCTTCTTTTGTATAAGGGCTGGGAATTTTTGTCGATAGAAATTGCGTGACCGACGGTTGATTCAAAATATCTACCAGTCTACCTACATCGCTCATTTTAAAATCTCTGAGTGTTATCACGCGCTTTACTTCCCACCCGCTAAATCAATAAACGACCCTGTAACATATGAAGACTGAGGTGATAGAAGCCAGGCTATCGCCTGTGCGACTTCATCTGCTGTACCGCCCCGCTGCATAGGAATTTGTGAGCTTAACCGTTCTACTCTGCCAGGTTCACCACCATCGGCATGAATGTCTGTTTTAATAAAACCAGGCCGGACGCTGTTTACACGAATGTTCTTCGCAGCAAGTTCTAATGAAAGCCCTTTGGTGGATGAATCCATTGCCCCTTTCGACGTCGCATAGTCGACGTATTCAAAAGGAGCACCAGTACGAGAGGCAATGGACGAAACATTAACGATTGCGCCCCCTGCAACGTTTTGTTTTACAAAAGCCTTTGAACACAAGAATGCGCTAAGCACATTGGTATTAAGTACTTTGGTGAAGCGCTCTACACTGACGTTAATTAACTCAGTTTTGGTAAATAAAACACCCACATTGTTAACCAAATGCGTTACCTCACCCCACTGTTCCCTTACATATTCGAACATGTCCAGTACTTGCGCTTCATCTGAAACATCGGCTTTATGAGCAAATGCAACGCCACCGTTGTCAGCTATCGACGCGCACACCCTATCCGCAGCATTTTTATCTGATAGGTAATTAACGCAAACCTTATAATCGTTACTTCCCAACAATTTAGCAGTTGCGGCACCGATACCGCGGCTCGCCCCAGTAACAATGACTACTTCTTCCACTCGATATCCCTTTCTAAAAAATTTGTTTACTCTTTACTCAGCAATCGCTTTATAAAATACGCTTGAGTACAACACACAATCACAATTAACGTTACTGAAATTTCTGAAGGCATTCCCAATTGTGCAAGAGCGATAACAGGCTCAGGTAGCTTCCCACCGATAAATACTAAGTGGCGAAGGTCAAAAAAGACTGGGAAAATTGAGTAGCATAGCAGGTCATAAAACATAAAAACGCCGAATACACACACTTTTCTCAAGATACCCTCAGGGCTGCATAGCCAAAGGAAAATGGTACATAGCAAAGAGATTAAGTAAGTTGTACCACTTCCCATCAAAAGCACGACCGCCACACGGTTTTGGTCGTATAAAACGCTGCTATGCTGTATGTTTAGGATAGGCTTTATAATATAAGAGTTAAATTCGCGGTGAATATCAACACTTAAAGATTTTACCTCTGGAATGAAACTAACAACTGCTACCGCACTGCCGGGCCAATGCTTTATATGATTCAGCGCCCCCATTTCCGGAAAAATTTCGAATCCAGGCCAAACAGCAATGACTAACTGCCCCATCCCTAATATTTTCCCTGCTATTCCGTGCCCTAGCTCGTGTATTAAAACCGAAATAATAAAATAAATGAGTGCTACACAGATTAGTGTAAATCCTTTTTTAAACGTAACCATTCCTTGTTCTCTTAGCTAATCTATTTGGGGCAATAAGTATTAAAGTTGAAGCTGTTGGTTTTTAATACAAATACTAAGAGGTGTAAATTACATCAAGGTTCCCAAGATAATCGTGATTAAACATAAAGCACCATTTTCGAAAGGCACAGCAGGCTAATTAGCTCTACTGAGGAATAACACCATTGACAGGTAAACAGAAAACTTCACAATGGTTCTACTTTATATTCACTCGCGATCATTAATGCTGTACCTTTCTGAATTTCAAATAAAGCTTTCTAATCAATACATTACTCCTGCATTTTCGCTAGCGCTCTGTACTGAAAGTGCGCCGTCGCACTTCCTTATCGCAGGTAGAAACAGTAGCGGAAAGTCACTCTTAATTTCCGCGCTTGCCGGTAATGGGAAGGTAGCAAGCGGTAGTCGTGAATGTACTTCGGTTGTTGCAGAGGTATCGGTTTTTAAACAGCAAGCGATAATTGAAGAAGAAAAACAAAAAGACAGTGCAGATATTCTAGACGTAATAGCTGAGCCAACACAGGTTCGCGAACTATTCGCACAGACTAATGAGTATTATAAAAACCACCCTTATTACGACGAACTCGCCTCTGCGCTTAGAATTGAGCATCTGCTAGATAATGCGTTTCTTTCACTTTCAACAGGTGAAACCCGCAAGATTATTATCATGTTGGCATGGTTAAGTAATGCCTCTATTATTTTGCTTGATGAACCCTTCGAAGGTTTAGATGTTGAAGCGATAAGCGCATTTAGTCGCTTTCTTGTCTCTCAGCAGCAAGCTTCTTTAGTACTTACCGCCAACAAACTCGCAGATATTCCCAAGAATATAGAAGCTCAGTTGATTGTCATGGATGACTTGGCTATTACGTGGAAATCTGAAGATAAACTTAACTATGACGGTTTGCGCTCAGAACTAAGCACCTGGTTTGCACTAGAGTCTGATGATATCGATGTTCCCTCAGCCCTTAACGCTAAAGACAAACACGGCGATGACCCCAACCGCAATGACCAAAGCCGCAATGTTCAAAACAGTGAGTTAGATTCACTACCTCATACCTTAATTCAGCTTAAAGATGGGTTCGTGCGCTTCGATGAGCGAACCGTATTTGAACAGCTTAACTTTACGCTTAACAAAAATGAGCATTGGCAGATCACTGGTCCAAATGGGTCAGGAAAAACCTGTTTGCTTCAAATGTTTACTGGTGATAATTCCCATTGTTATACCAACGATTTAACAATGTTTGGCATAAAACGTGGCACAGGCGAAAGCATATGGGACATTAAAAAGCACATTGGAATTATGTCGAATGCGCTCCACATGCAGTACAAAGTGAATGCAAGTGTTGAGCACGTTATCATTTCAGGCTTTCACGACAGTATTGGTCTGTACACTCGCCCCACGCTAGCGGAACGCATGGTGGCAGAGCAGTGGCTTGAAGTACTGGGTTTGAAACAGAAAAAGAACTCGCCGTTTCAGTCACTGTCTTTTGGTGACCAGCGATTAGTACTTATTGCACGTTCTATGGTTAAGCACCCCGCCGTGCTTATTTTGGATGAACCTTGCAATGGTTTAGACGACTTCAACCGACAGAAAGCGCTTAAGCTTATTGATATATTGGCTAGGGCTGGCACAAGTACACTGCTGTATGTGAATCACCATGCAGAAGAACGCATTCCTAGCATTCACAATACGTTAAATATGAAAGACTATAATGTTTAAGGGTATATGTTGAAAAACTTGGCCTTTCAGGTCTTCGCTAAAAAGACGTGGCACTTGCCTGTTAGACAATTAGCCTTAAAGCTGGAATCTTAAAAGCGGATATTTAAGAAGATTAGCGCAGCTAGGTACCGAGAGAGAAAAAAGCGCTATCACAAGGGAAAACTCATGGAAAAAGTGATAGCGCCGAAGTAACCGAGGGTGAGGTACAATAAGTACTCAAAAACTACATGGGATCCAGGGTAAGCAACACGCGATGAGTACCAGGTATGACTTTGCAGGACCGATGCACGGCGGCAAATTCTTCATGGCCCTGCCACGACTTACCTTTAAGTAAACCCACATCAAACGCGTTCATTTGCCTAACGCTGCTCTCTCGATAGTGCTGACCCAACCTATTCTTAGTAAGCCCTTGTGTATTCGCGTCGTTAAGACCAATCATTTGGCGTGTAACCACACTTTCTTTCGGCAGCCACTCTGTACCTTCGCCCAAATAGGTATTCACCAACCGAACAGGAATATTGTCCACATGGAAGCTTGGGCACATTGCTGATGAAAGGGGCACTAACCTTACGCCAACACTGTCACAATCAAATAGCGTGGTGAGCATGTCAGACAGCAAATAAATATCGTCAATGGCAGCCTGCTTTCCGGCACTATTTCTTCCATCAGGTAAAAGCTTTGCGATTTCCTCTTTCAGTGATGTTAAAGAGAAAACACCGCGAATCCCCATTCCTAATGATTTAAAAACGTCGACATAATATTGCGTGACAAGTGGTACTTCGGGTCTTGTCCATACCGCAACGCTAATACCTTTATCAAAGATATCGCCTAACACCATAGCATCGGCGCTTGAGCGCCAAGAGTCGCTGTGTTCAAAGGAAGTAATGTGGTCTTTTAACGCCTGCATATTAGTGCTCCCACGCAGGAAATGGGTCAGGCATTTCAGCCCAAACATGATGGCCTTGAATAAGCTGTTCGTCTGTTAACAAGCAACGATCTAACCGCTCGATAATGTCGTTTTTATTAAGCCCTTGTCCAATGATCACCAGTTCTTGACGCATGTCACCGAAGGGCTCCATCCATTGTTCTTCAATCGCTTTAAGGTATTCAGGGTCTTCAGGCCACTGCTCTTTGGGTACGGCTTTCCAAAACAGCCCAGCAGCCCCGTATCTTGCCATACCGCCAGCTTGGCTCCAGCTACCCGCTAATTGAGGGCGTGTTGCCAGCCAGAAGAAGCCTTTTGAACGAATTAACTTACCTACAATGTCTTTACTATGAATAAAATCATAAAACTTCTGCGGATCGAACGGACGTCGCGCTTCGTAAGAAAAGCTGCTTATACCAAACTCTTCAGTCTCTGGTACGTGCTCGCCACGCATTTCTTTCAGCCAACCGGGCGACTGCTGAGCACGCTCGAAGCTAAACCGCCCTGTGTTCAGCACTTTGTCGAGGGGCACTTTTCCATGCTCGATAGGAACTTGAATAGCCTCGGTATTAAGTGTTTGCAGAATACTTTTAAGGCGCGCCAACTCTTGTTCAGAGACTAAGTCGGTTTTGCTTATAAGCAATATATCAGCAAATTCCACTTGTTCGACCAACAAGTCTGCCACGCTTCGCTCATCTTCCTCCCCCAAGCTCTCACCCACTTCGTTGAGAAACTTAGCTTCGTCATAGTCTTTAAGAAAATTCAATGCATCGACAACGGTGACCATCGAATCGAGGCGTGATATTTCCGACAAGCTTTTACCGTCTTCATCGGCAAACGTGAAGGTCTCAACTACAGGCAAAGGCTCCGAAATACCTGTAGACTCTATTACCAGATAATCGTATTTACCTTCATGCGCTAAACGCTCTATCTCTTCAAGCAAATCTTCTCGCAACGTGCAACAAATACAGCCATTGCTCATTTCAACTAGCTTTTCTTCGGCTCGATTAAAGCTAATTTCATTTTTCACCGTTGCAGCATCGATATTGATTTCACTCATATCGTTAACAATAACGGCTACTCTTAATCCATCACGATTATTCAGAATATGATTTAGAACCGTGGTCTTACCGGCGCCTAGAAAGCCCGAAAGTACGGTAACGGGAAGCTGAGTTTGAATTGACATAACGACTCGCTAAGTTTCATTTTAAATATCGAATTTAATAAATGTTATAACATAACAATTAAAATAAAAATAACGATATGATCAATTTATTGCAAAACGCTTGCGGTATTCCACCGGACTAAGCCCATACTCTTTACGGAATATCTTCCTAAACGCATTGACGTTTTGATAGCCCACGTTGAATGCGATATCAGCAATGCTGCGCGTTGATACTTCAATTTGCTGACAAGCATGATGAAGTCTCAGCTTCTGCAGATAGTCGATGACTGACATACCTAACGCTTGCGCAAATCTTCGCTGTAAGGTTCGCTGACTAACGAAAGTGTGGCTGGCTAAATCGCTAAGAGAAATTGGCTGACTGTAATGATTTGCCAAAAAATTTTGCACTTTAACAACGAGAGCATCGCCATGATCTTTTTTGGGTGAAAACTGGTGATAAAAGCCTTGCTCCCTGTAACCTGTATCCACCACCATCTCTTTAGAAAGATTCAAGGCAATGGTGGGTGAACTTAAGGTCGATATGATTTCAAACACAAGATCAATCCACGCCATTCTCCCGCCAGCTGTTATTACACCCTCCCCGTTTACCACGATAGCCTTAGCATCTAGCTTTGCTGTGGGAAAGGTTGCCATGAAGTGATCGGCAATTCGCCAGTGTGTAGTACACACTTTGTTATCTAAAAAGCCCCCTTTGCCAAGAATAAATGCACCTACGCAAGCAGATGCGAGCAATGCACCTTGGGATTGCATGACTTCCATATAGTTGATGAGTGATGTGAAGTCATGCTCAAAAAATGTTTCACTCATGCTTGGCGGCAAGATGACGACGTCA
The DNA here is from genome assembly GCF_014349115.1 of Alteromonas sp. BZK5. Classification (NCBI taxonomy): domain Bacteria; kingdom Pseudomonadati; phylum Pseudomonadota; class Gammaproteobacteria; order Alteromonadales; family Alteromonadaceae; genus Alteromonas; species Alteromonas sp. BZK5. The sequence goes on from NZ_JACSOE010000045.1 coordinate 32,983, forward strand.
ACCAGTGCATTTGAATTCAACTGTTCCGCTTTGTAAATACTCGCGCTAAATGCCACATCAGCGTTGATTTGCTCACACATCGTATTTGCTAACTCTAACATCTCAACGATGCCGTAAAGCGCAGATTGGCTTGCGGTTGGATAGTTTATTACTGCTATTTTTATTTCTTTCATCGTTTCATTGTCGTTCTGTGAACGCTGTCGCATTTGGCGCGCTTTTTGTCATTATCGTCACTCTCTATTACACGTGAAAATCTGCAAAATAGTCAATATCGAGTAAGCACAACTTAAACCGTGCTAGAGACTATTTCTTGGAAAAAGAGGGTAAGACCGTGGTTAAACAAGCACTTATTGTTATAGATATTCAAAACGATTACTTTCCTGAAGGGAGGTATCCTTTACACAAACCAGAGCTTGCGATGCAAGAAACACTTAAAGCGATGGCTATTGCAAAGGAAAAGAGCATTCCGATTATTCACATACAGCACCTTGTGCCTGTTGAGGCCGGAGAAGGGTTGTTTTTCTATGAAGGATCTCATGGCGCTGAAATTCATAAAGAGGTGATAGCCGCTGCCCCGGATGCGCCAATCATCACAAAGCAACACGCCGATTGTTTTGAGAACACCAACTTAGAAGAAACCTTACAGTCATTGGGCGTGGATGAAATTCTTCTTGCAGGTGTGATGACGCACAACTGCGTAACTCACACAGCATTATCACCAGCTGCTGCCAAGTATTCCCCCAAAGTCATTGAACCTTGCACCTGCACGCGTGACGCCATTGGTCATCTATTGGCGCTGGATTCTATGCAAGTGCGTGGTATTGACATTGTATCGATAGAAACCGCATTCGCTTAGCTCCGACTTGTTTCGCTCATCACGTTGTTCGACTACTTGATGAGCGCTAACACTTCTCGGAATTTTGGATGTTGGCATGATTTTAAAAGGCCAAAAAGTGTCATCTCAAAACTGCTGATCCGTGCGCCCTGCTCACGCATATTTTGGATGGCGAGCACAGCATTTGAAGACTCTCTTGAAGAAATGCAGTCCTGTATTACTTCCACAATGTGATTATTTTCCAATAAACCCGTTACCGTTTGATAAACGCATACGTGCGCTTCAATTCCCACAACCAGCCATCGACTTAATTCCATTTCACCAATGTACGCCAGTATTTCGGACGACCACTGGTCAGTACCCGCTACAGCGTTAAAAGTAAACTTCTTAAAGTGAGGATCGCTTGCGACATGAGTTTCAATTTCAGGGACCGTTCTCCCCAAGCCATCAGGATTTTGCTCAAGTACAACTACGGGAATATTGAGCAATTTACAACACTGTATTAACTTCACCGTTTTGCAGATCATTGTCTGGCTATCATTGACTTTTCGAGCCAGCGCACCCTGAACATCTACGATCAACAACCCTACCTTTTCTTCGTCTAAATGCATCATTCACACCGCTTGTATTTAAGTTGTGGCTTCACATTCGGCTCTTTTCGCTTTGTTTTACGGCGTTAAATTGCTCTCGAAATCCTCACACAAACCGCAATACCAAGGAAATAATGACACCGGTTACGATAAGCTGAACCAAGCAAAAGCCCATAATGTCTTTGGCTTTCAGGCCGGCTATGGCAAGTACGGGGAGCGCCCAAAATGGCTGAATCAAATTGGTCCACGCATCACCCCACGCTACCGCCATGGCAACTCTATTTATTTCGGCTCCAAGTTCAGCGGCAGCAGGCAAGATTACTGGGGCTTGCACTGCCCACTGCCCTCCACCCGACGGCACAAAGATATTAACAATGCCTGCGCTAATAAAACTCCATACTGGCAGCGACTCTGCAGATGCAAAGCTAATCAGCCACTCTGACATGGTTTGGGCCAATCCTGATTGAACCATTACCGCCATGATCCCCGCATAAAATGGGAACTGTATAACAATACCACTACCGCCCTGAACGGCTTGCTGCAGGCTGTGCAGTACATTGCGTGGTGTGCCGTGAAGGACAATAGCGAGAAAGAGAAATAGCATATTAACGATATTGAGATTAAGCCCGCCCCCTGAAGCAAAGTAGTTAGTGAGATACGCAAGCCCGGCAAAGCCTACAAGCAACCCAAGAGCTTTACTATTTTCAAGCTTGTCGGCGGGCCGCTCGTTTTCTGCTGAAGGTAAAGCATCGTCTTGTAGCTTTGTGCTATCAACAATCACGCTTTCAGATTTAGGAGGTAGCATTAAGCGATTTACAAGGGGGATAACTACAAACATAATCGCCAACAACAGCAAGTTAAACCCGCTGAATATAGTCTCGCTTGTACTCATTACGCCAATTTGTGCTTCTGAAAAATGGCCCGGTGTTGCAATTGTTAAGGGCACAGAGCCCGCTAAACCACCATGCCACACAATAAAGCCTGAATATGCGCTTGCTACTAATAACCGATAATCCACCGTCACTTTTCTTGCCAAGGCCTTAGCAAACAACGCACCTACAACAAGGCCAAAGCCCCAGTTAATCCAGCTTGCAATCAGCGATACCAAGGTGACCAGAACAATGGCGCTTCCTGGACTTTTCGCTACGCTGGCGAGCCTTTCAAGCAGTGCCTTTACTAACGGCGTGCATGCCAACATAAACCCGGTTACTAGTACCAAGAGCATTTGCATTGAAAATGTGAGCAGCCCCCAGAAGCCGTCACCCCACTGTTGAACTGTGGTAAGTGGTGATTGGCCTTGAATGACCACTGCAAAGACAAGCGTTATGAGCGTTAACAATAAAACGAAAATATAAGGGTCGGGAAGATATCTTTCGACGAGTTTTACGAAGGGTTTAGATGCACGATTTAGCATTAACGCTCTCACAACTTGTTAAAAACTTGTTGCATATTAACGCGTTTACTTCCTCGTTGGCGAGAGGCTAGTTAATTTTGCTTAGCCACTTCTGTAAGGTTGAAGTTACTTTTTGGTGATCGATAGGCTTTGTTAGAAAGTCGTCCATACCTGCAGCCATGCACATATCTTTATCTCTCTGCATGGCATTGGCCGTCATCGCAATAATAGGCGTACTTTTATAGATATCTCCTGCCGCTCCTTGGCGGATGCATTTCGTTGCTTCAAATCCATCCATTTCTGGCATTTGGCAATCCATAATAATTGCGCTGTATTGTGCTTCAAGCTTGCGGTTCTTCAACATATCTAACGCTTCTAAGCCGTTGTTCGCCACATCTACCTGATACCCTTCGCTTTCGAGCGCATTAGTAGCGACCAGTTGATTTATCACGTTATCTTCAACTAACAAAATTCGTGGTGCTTTTATAGTAAGGGGGCGGTTTTCAGTTTCTTGCTCTGCCAGGCCTTCATTTGGACGTTGCTCTGCAAAGTCTGCAGTACCCATACCCAACTGCCCTGGATGCACATCGTTTTGTGTGCCGGGTTTGCCTACCGTATTTTCTAGTATTCTTAGTAAATCTGTTGTCGTTATGGGTTTTGGCAGACATTCGTTAATTGGCAGACCTCTAAACTCGCTATAGCTATCGACATCGCCTAATTTGGTCATAAGAATAGTACGACTGAACCTTAAGTTTTCGATACCCTCAAGGTTCAGTAAGTGATTGTCTTGCTCGTGGTTATCAACGACTTTTTCCAAAAACAAAATATCAAAACTTAAAGGGCCTTGTTCACTAATCTCATCAGCTAAGTAAAGCGTGGCAGCCTCTTGTAATGACGATGCAGTTGACGCATTCACACCCCACAGCCCAAGCTGATTTTGCAAGGTATGTCTTGTTGATGCATTGTTATCCACTATTAAGCAACGCGTGTTCTCTTTAACAAGTTCAGATTGCAGTTTCGTGCTTTCCTTCGAGCACGTAACTTTGCATATAACGTTGAAGCAGCTACCTTTGCCAAGCTCTGACGCAACGCTTATGTCACCACCCAATAAATGACACAAATTCTTTGTGATACTTAAACCAAGTCCAGTACCTCCGAAGCGCCTCGTTGTAGACGCGTCTACTTGGGTGAAAGCGTCGAACAAATGAAGAAGTTTGGATTCCGGGATGCCTATCCCCGTATCTTTTACAGTTAAGTGAAGCATAGCTTCATTTTCAACATCACTTGGAAGTAACTTTGCTGCAATGTAAATTTCACCCTGTTCAGTGAATTTAACGGCATTGCTTAAGAGGTTAGTCAGAATTTGTTGAATTCGGTTTGGATCTGAATACATCTTTGTTTCGCTAATTTCAGAGACATCAACGATTAGCTCTAGTCCTTTTTCTTGTGCTGAGTGCGCTACTGATAGCGCGACACTCTCCACCAGTTCCCTTAGGTCAAAATCCAAAGACTCTAATTCAAGCTTACCCGCTTCTATCTTTGAAAAGTCTAGAATGTCATTGATAAGCACAAGCAGTGAGTTGGCACTGGTTTTAGCAATACTCACGCGCTGGCCTTGTTCTACTGTTAGGTCGCTTTTTTTCAACAGCTCAAGCATGCCAATAACTCCGTTCATTGGCGTCCTAATTTCATGGCTCATATTGGCGAGAAATTCAGACTTCAACTTCGTGGCCTCTTCAGCACGTTCAAGCGCTTGTTTTAAATCGTTCGCCTGCGCTTTTAGCGACGCAGTTTTTTCAGATACCTGCTGCTCTAGTGTTTGAACAAAGCGCTTTTGTTTTGTAATTTCCGTTTGTTGTAAGCGGGTGCGCAGGTAAATCACCGAAACAACCATACCTAACACATATGAGCCCAACTCCCGTCAATAGGTAATAGTAGTTCTCTGGCTGCTTTAGCAGTCAGTCCAAATCTCTGTGCCAAACCTCCTAGCTTCAT